>JBCCTF010000013.1:0-36042 GCA_039198765.1 Pseudomonadota bacterium | reverse complement strand
GATGGCCAGAAGAGAGAGGGCAGTGAGAGCGAAGCGGGTCATGCCCGAGACGCTTCAAGCTCCGTGCCAAACTCGCCTGTGCCGGGAAACATTCTCGCGCAATTCCCTCAAAAAGGGTGCAAACGAGAAAGACCGCGCGGGCCTTGGCCTCACGCGGTCTCTATGGGTTCTCTTCTTGTCGTTTTTCTAGACGTCGTAGCCTGTCACGGATGACGGGTTGAAGCCCAGGCGTTTCATCGCTTCTGCGCGAATCTCCGCTTTCCGGCGTTCAGAGACCTGATGGTAGGGCAGGCCCCGATTCTCCCGCTCCGTGTCCCAAATGTCTTTGGCCACCAGTTCAATCACTGTCTGCTGCTGCTCAGAGAGCTGCGACCAGGCGGTCTTGATCCGGTTGTGATCGCGGTCCGTGAAACTGGCACCCGCAGTCGTGGCCGTTACCAACAGCACCATCGCTGCGGCATTCAGTAGTGTCTTCATCAATCACACCCCCGTGCTTGCGTTCAGGTGTAACAGTCAGGGGTAACGTGCGGAGAAACCGAGACGGGAAGAATTGAGCGGTTTGTGTTCACCATCGGGCAGGGTGCGTTGACCCTGATCGTAACCGGGTAGACAGGCCGAGACTCTTCCGCTAGGCGCCGCGGCTCACGAATTGATGGAGACCCTCGGTGGCCGTTCCCAAGAGTAAGATCACCAAATCCCGTCGCGGCATGCGTCGCTCGCACGACCGCTTGGAACTTGCGTCCTACGTTGAGGACAAGTCGACGGGCAACCTGCGCCGCAATCACCACATCGACCTGAAATCAGGCACCTATAACGGTCGCCAGGTTCTGCCTCCGCAGGACGACTAAGGTCGCGGCGATCGCCTGCCTGTTAAGGTTTGGCAGTGCACTAGCGTTAAAGCGTCCCGCCCGGGGCGCTTTTTTTATCGCTCGTTTGATCTCACGGGCCGTGGGCCCTCCGATGGGGCGGGTTGGCCGCCCGGGCCGCGGTCGCGCCCTTGGGGTGCCGGTGTGATGTTTTGCAGTTTGTCCCGGTTTGGCGCTCGCCGCTGGCAGTCTTTCGTCTAATCTCGAAACGAGACGATGAAAGGCGCACCATGAAGAACGCTCTCACCCTCGCCCTTGCTGCTGGCCTAGCCCTATCCTCCGCTTCAGCGCAGCGGAACCTCGCGGCTGTCAAAGTCACGTCGCAAGAGGTGCGTCCGGGCCTGCATGTGATCTACGGCGCTGGCGGGAACATTGGCCTGCATTTCGGTGAGGAGGCGGTCTTCCTGATCGATGATCAGTACGCGCCACTGACTGACAAGATCATCGCGAAGGTTGATGAGCTCGCGGGCGCGCCGGTCGATTTTGTTCTGAACACGCATTATCACGGTGACCATACCGGCGGGAACGAAAACCATGGCAAAGCCGGCGCGCTGGTCATTGGGCATGACAATGTCCGCGTCCGTGTGCTGAGCGATAACAAGGCACCCGGCGACGCCCCCGTGATCACGTTCAGCGAAACCCAAACCCTGCACATCAATGGTGAGACGGTGAAAGCCATCCACCTCGCCAACGCGCACACGGACGGGGACAGCATCGTCCACTTCAAGGAGGCCAACGTCATCCACGGCGGCGACCTCTTATTCGAGGTGGCGCTGGGTAGCTTCCCCTACATCGACCTTCCCGGTGGCGGGAACATTAATGGAGCGATCGACGCTGTCGGAACCATCATTGCACTGAGCAATGAGGACACGATCATCATTCCCGGGCACGGCAACTTGATGGACCGCGGCGGGGTGGAGGACTATCGCGCCATGCTGGTCGATGTCCGTGATCGTGTGCAGAGCATGATCGATAGAGGCCGCAGCCGCGAGCAGATCATCAAAGCCCGGCCAGCAAAAGCCTACATCAAAGGCCGCGAAGATGGCTTTATCAAAGAAGATCGCTTCGTCGGCTTCGTCTACGACAGCCTGATCTAAAACTAGCTGCTACCCCGGCTTGGGGGCCATAATGACGGCGGCTTGCGTGAAACCGCAGACACTTTTGCGTCCGGACACTGTTGGTGATTTGGACGAGTGTCCTACCTTACCGCCGACAGCCAACGCCGAAGGAGGCACATCATGGCTCGATTTGAAGGACAGACGATCCTCGTCACGGGCGGCACCAGCGGCATTGGCCGCGCCACCGCCGAACGGCTCGCCAGCGAAGGCGCTCACGTTTTTGTCACCGGCACCAACCAGGCGCGCCTCGAGGAGGTCGGCGCTCTCGACGGCATCACCGCCATCGCCAACGACGCCAGCGACCCCGCCGCGGCCCAAGCTCTGGCCGAGCAGCTCCCCGCGCTCGATCACATTTTCCTGAACGCAGGCATCGGCCTCTTTGTGCCGCACACGGACATTACCGCCGAAAGCTATGCCGCGCAGATGGATGTCAACGTCCGCGGCCCGGTGCTGCAGGTCTCTGCGCTGGCCGGTAAGCTGAAGGATGGCGGCTCCGTCCTCATCACCACCTCGGTGGTCCAGCACATGGCGATGGAAGGCGGCGGTCTCTACACCGCATCCAAGGCCGCCATCCGCGGCTACGTCCGCATTCTGGCGAAAGAGCTGGCCGCCCGCGGCATCCGCGCCAATGGCATCAGCCCCGGACCGGTGGGTACGGACTTTTTCGCCCGCACCGGCATCCCCGCTGATCAAGCTGAAGAGATGGGTAAGGGTATTGCTGCGCAGGTCCCGCTCGGTCGCTTCGGCACGTCCGAAGAGATCGCCAACGTGGCAGCGTTCCTCCTCTCCAGCGAAGCCAGCTACATCACGGGCGCCGACATCACCGTCGACGGCGGCATGACCATGCACTAACCTGTCATCCCGGACGCCGAAAGGCGATCCGGGACCTATATTTGAGATGTATACGGAAGACTGCGAAGCTGGCTTCTGCGACAAGGGCTGCGTCACCTATCAAAACGCGATCGCTGCTCCGCAGCGCTCTGCGATATCCCAATTTTAGGTCCCGGATCGCGCGTGCGCGTCCGGGATGACAGGGGAGGGTGATCTGGTAGGGTGCGGGGATGGGCAAGTTTCTCATCCGCGCGGGTCTCTCGGTTCTCGCTCTCGCTGTTCTGGCAGGGCTCGGCTTCCTCGCCTTCGCGCCGGCCTACTTTGACAACAAGATGAACCCGGTCATCGCCCATGATCCGTACGCGGTATCGGATGAGGCTAAGGCGCTGCATGCGACGATCCCCGTTGCCGACCTCCACGCCGACTCGCTCCTGTGGAACCGAAACCTCCTGAAGCGGAACGATCGCGGGCATGTGGACCTGCCGCGCATGCGCGAAGGCGGCATGTTCCTGCAGGTGCTGACGGCGGTGACAGCCTCGCCCGCGGGCCAGAACTACACTCAGAACGACGCCGATGCCCCAGACCGCATCCGCACCCTCGCCATCGCCCAACGCTGGCCCCGCCGCACCTGGGACAGCCGCGCCGAACGCGCGCTCTATCAGGCGAAGAAGCTTCGATCGTTTGAGGAGAGGACTGACGAGTTCGCACTCGTTCGCAGCAGAGCCGACCTGCACGACGCGCTCATTCACGCGTTGATGATCCGGCACAACGAGTCGCGCTCTACCTCCAGAATTGCACAGGCCTCTTGGGGCGGTCTGCCGGGTATGGCCGATCGTGTCGGAGAGTTGTTTGGTCCCGAGGCCGACACGTTCCTCCTACACCCGAGGATACGGCACGCCATCATCCTCGGCATCGAAGGCTCCCACGCTCTCGACGGGGACCTTGCGAACATCGACCGGCTCTATGATGCGGGCTACCGGCTGATGGGGCTGCACCATTTCTTCGACAACAAGCTCGGCGGCTCGCTGCATGGGACGAGCGGGGCGGGGCTGTCTGAGTTTGGCCGCGCTGCTGTCGCCAAGATGCGGGAGAAGTCGATCATCATCGACGTCGCCCACTCCTCCGAAGCGACAGTGCGCGATGTCCTGGCCATGGGCGCAGGGCCGGTGATCATCAGCCACACGGGCTTCAACGGGCACACGCGCAGCCCTCGGAACATCTCCGACGCGTTGATGGCTGAGATCGCGGCGGATGGCGGCCTGATTGGCGTGGGTTTCTGGGACGACGTGATTCGCGACGACTCACCGGCAGGCATCGCGGACGCCATCATCTATGGCATCGAGAATTTCGGCGTGGATCACATCGCGCTGGGCAGCGACTTCGACGGCACGGTCTACACCCGGATGGATGTGTCCGAGATGGCGGCCATCACCCAAGCACTGATGGACCGTGGCGTCCCCGACGACGACATCCGCAAGGTCATGGGCGGCAACACCGTCCGGTTTTTCCTGGAAAATCTCCCCTCGGAGTAACCCGTCATCCCGGCCGAAGAGCCGGGATCCATCGGAGAGAAAACAGCGCCTCCGGCGCGCATCTCGTTGTGATGGGTCCCGGATATCTGCATCGCGAATTCCGGGATGACGAGGGCTTAAGGGCGCGGGCGCAACCCGCCACCTTGTTTTCATGCTCGTGTGTCACCAAACGGGGCCCAGTCCCGAAAGGAAGGCCATGATACGCCTCATCTTCGCCTGCCTCGCGCTGTTTGCCGCCGCCCACGCCCAAAGCGGGGAGGCGGTGCGCACTGGCCACGCTGAAAGCCGCCTGATCGCGGAAAAAACCGCCGCGGTGCCTGGCGAGACCCTGTGGGTCGCGCTGGCGCAGGAGCTGGAAGAGGGGTGGCACGTCTACTGGAAGAACCCGGGCGATTCCGGCCTGCCGCTGGTCCTTGGCTGGACCCTCCCGCGGGGGTTTGGGGCGGGGGAGATCGGCTATCCGCTGCCCCACCGCCTGCCGCTCGGCCCTCTGACCAATTTCGGCCACGAGGGCAGCCCGACATTCCTTGTCCCGATCACCGTACCTGCGGATGCTGAGCCTGGCCGAACGGCCCAGTTCGATGTGTTCGCCGAATGGCTCATCTGCCTCGACGTTTGCATTCCGGAGGCGGCGCAGCTGTCTCTCTCTCTGCCGATTGCTTCGTCTGCTGATGATGTACCCGGCAACGCTGACCGCATCCGCGCCGCGCGGAGTGCGCTCCCCCGAGACCTTGGCCTTGATGCTCAGTTTGCTGAGAAAGACGGAAGCCTCGTCCTCCAAGTGAACGGCGCACCGCAAGGTGAAGCTTATTTCTACCCCAACGCCCAGGGCATGACGGAGCCAACACCGCCGCAAGATGCAGTCCGTACGGATGAAGCGCTCTACCTCAAGCTGACCCCTGGTATTGAATACCAGATGGAACCGCCATCCGAAATCGCGGGCCTCCTCGTCCTGGAAGCTGATGGTCAAGAGATCGGCGTGGAAGTCTCTGCCGCGCGGACCGATGCGATTGCCTTGCCCGCTGCCTTCGGCTCGGCGCAAACCAGCTCCACTGGGGCACCGAACATCATCCTCGTTTTCGCGTTCGCTCTCCTAGGCGGCGTGATCCTCAACGCCATGCCGTGCGTGTTCCCCATCGTGTTCCTCAAGGCCGCCAGCGTCGCCAAGCTCGCGGGCGCCGACCGCAAGACGGTGCAGACGGACGCCTTCGCCTATATCGCAGGGGTGCTCGTCACCTTCGCCGCGATGGCCGGGCTGCTCCTGATCCTCCGCGGGGCAGGAGCGCAGCTGGGGTGGGGCTTCCACCTGCAGTCGCCTATTGTGGTGGGATTGTCCGCCCTCGTCGTTTTTCTGATCGGCCTGAACCTCGCCGGTTTGTTTGAGATCGGCACGTCCGTGCAAGGCGTGGGTAGCGGCCTCGCCTCAAAGGGCGGAGCGACTGGTTCGTTCTTCACGGGTCTCCTCGCCGTCCTCGTGGCCGCACCATGCATAGGCCCCTTCCTCGGTGTACCGATCGGTTATGCACTCACCGCACCTGCCTTCGCAGCCATCGCCGTCTTCCTAGCGCTCGGCCTCGGTCTAGCTCTGCCATACCTCGCGCTGGCAGCAGTCCCAGGCCTTGCAGCCGCGTTGCCGAAGCCTGGCGCGTGGATGATCCGCCTCAAGCAGCTCTTCAGCTTCGCCATGTTCGGGACGGTGGTCTGGCTCTCGTGGGTCGTCAGCATACAGACGGGCTCCCAAGGTGTCCTCATCCTTGGCGCAGCCTTCGTCATTGCCGCCTTCGCTGCATGGCTCTTCGGCCTAGCGCAAGAGAAGGGCGGTGCGCCGCTCCTTCGGGGAGGGGCTCTCGCCGCGCTCATCGCTGCGGCCGTGCCCATGGCAACACTCACGTCAGCCGCAGCGCCGGTGACCAGCCTCAGCATCACCAAAGAAGCCTACGACGAAACCCGCCTCGCGGCTCTCCAAGCCCAAGGCACACCGGTCTTCATCGACTTCACGGCGGCATGGTGCGTCACCTGTCAGTACAACAAGCGCGTGGTCCTCGACACGGCGGAAATCCAGGAAGCCTTCGCCGAGACAGGCACCGTCTTCATGGTCGCGGACCTCACCAATCCCGATCCCGTCATCACCGCGGCGATTGAACGGCAAGGGCGCAGTGGCGTCCCGCTCTATCTGTACTATAACGGGACGGGTGAGCCTGAGATTCTTCCTCAGATCCTCACGCAAGAACGTGTCAAAGCCACTTTGGAGCAACGCGGATGATTGCAAGTCTCGTCGGCCTTCTGGCCCTTGCCGCCCCTTTCCCGGGCCAACCGGCCCCCGAATTTCTTGAGCCCACAGCTGCGGGCATCAACGTCAACCTCGACGTTTACAAAGGCAAAACCGTGGTCCTTGAATGGACCAACCACGGCTGCCCGTTCGTGCAAAAGCACTACGGTGCCGACAACATGCAGAAGCTACAGAAGCGCGCAAACGCCGAAGGCATCGTGTGGCTGCAGGTGATCAGCTCCGCTCCCGGGAAGCAGGGCTATGTCTCTCCGGAAGAGGCCAACACGCTGAACGATGAGCGCGGCGCGGTGGTGAGCCACGTGCTGCTCGACGAGGACGGCTCGATGGGTCAGGCCTACGCCGCGAAGACCACGCCGCACATGTTCATCATCGATCCTGAGGGCATCGTCCGCTACAACGGCGCGATCGACACGATCCCGACGGCGGACCCCGCGGACATCCCCAACGCTCAAAACTATGTGATGACAGCGCTGGAGCAGCTGAAAGCTGGTCAGGATGTGGTCACAAGCGTGTCGCGGCCCTATGGCTGCTCGGTGAAATACGCCGACAGCTGATCACTTAAGGAGAGCACGATGAACCCTGCCAAGCTTCCCGCCTGGGAGGCGCTCACCGCGCTCGCCTCCACCGATGGACAGACCAACCTGCGCGAACTCTTTGCGCGGGATGATGAGCGGTTCGGGGCCTTCAGCTTAGATGCGGCGGGCCTGTTCCTCGACGCTTCCAAAACCCGGGTGACCCGCCGCGTGCGTGACGCGCTTCTTCAGCTCGCTGACGAATCGGGCGTTGCGGAGAAGCGCCGGGCGATGTTTGCAGGCGAGCCGATCAACAGCACCGAAGGCCGCGCTGTTCTCCACGTGGCCCTCCGCGATAATCGCCCGGGCAAGTACATCGTCGATGGCCAGGATGTCATGCCTGACATTGAAGCCGTCCGTGAGCGGATGAAAGCCTTCGCCGACGCTATCACCTCGGGCCAGCGCACGGGCGCGACGGGTAAGCCACTCGCTACTGTCGTCAACATCGGCATCGGCGGCTCTGACCTTGGCCCCGTCATGGTGACCGAGGCCCTGCGTCCCTACCACCTTGAGGGGCGGGAGGTGCACTACGTTTCCAATGTCGACGGCACGCACCTCGCCGAAGTCCTGCGTAAGGTTGATCCGGACACGACGCTTTTCACCATCGCGTCCAAGACCTTCACCACCCAAGAGACCATGACCAACGCGCGCTCCGCTCGCGCTTGGTTCCTGGAGCAGGGGAAGAGCGAGGTGGACATCGCCAAGCACTTCGTTGCTCTGTCCACGAACCATGAGGCAACAGCCGAATTTGGCATCGCGCCAGAAAACGTCTTCGGCTTCTGGGACTGGGTTGGCGGCCGCTATTCTCTGTGGTCCGCCATCGGCCTGCCCATCGCGCTGACGGTGGGTTGGGACACGTTCGAAGACCTCCTCTCCGGTGCCCACGCCATGGACCGGCACTTTGAAGAGACGCCGCTCGACAAAAACGTCCCTGTGCTGATGGCTCTGGCAGGCCTCTGGCACCGCTCGTTCCTGAACATGCCCGCTGTTGCGGTGCTACCCTATGATCAATCCCTCAGCCGCTTGCCTGCCTATCTTCAGCAGGCGGACATGGAGTCGAACGGCAAAGGACGTCGCCTCGACGGGGCATCCGCAGACTATGAAACTGGTCCCATCGTGTTCGGTGAGCCGGGCACGAATGGTCAGCATGCGTTCTATCAGCTTATCCACCAGGGCACGACGGAGATGCTGTGCGAGTTCATCGCCCCTGCGCGCTCCCACAATCCAATCGGCGATCACCACGAGAAGCTCCTCGCCAACTTCCTCGCCCAGCCCGAGGCCCTGATGGTCGGCGTGACCGAGGACGAGGCCTTCGCTGCCCTTAAAGACAGTGGCGCGAGCGACGAAGAGGCGAACCGACTCAAAGGCCACAAAGCCTTCCCCGGCAATCGCCCGTCGCTCTCGATCCTGATGGACAAGCTGACCCCGCAAACCCTCGGTGCACTGATCGCTCTCTACGAGCACAAGATCTTCGTCCAGGGCGCGATCTGGGGCGTGAACTCCTACGACCAGTTCGGCGTGGAGCTGGGCAAGGTCCTCGCCAAGCCGATCCTCGCAGAGCTCACCGGCCAAGCCGACGCCGACCACGACGCCTCCACTTCAGGCCTCATCGCCCGCATCCGTACACTCAGGGCAGGGGTCTAGGGCAAAGCTTGCTCAGCGGTCTCCAAACCGCTAGGCCCCGCGCTTTCCTGGAGAGGCCGGAGGGCCAGTGATGGATCAAGACACGCGGCCGGTGGCCATCGTCATGGGCTCAGTCAGCGACTGGCCCACCATGAAGGCCGCGGCCGAGATGCTCGACGAGCTGAAGATCGGCCACGAGGACCTGGTCGTCTCCGCCCATCGCACGCCTGACCGCCTGGTCCGTTTCGCGACGCGGGCTGAAGACGATGGTTACGCAGTTGTGATCGCAGGTGCTGGTGGCGCCGCGCATCTTCCGGGCATGATTGCCTCGATGACGACGCTCCCGGTGCTGGGCGTGCCGGTGAAATCCAAGGCACTCTCCGGCATCGATAGCCTGCTCTCCATTGCCCAGATGCCCGGCGGTGTCCCTGTCGGAACGTTGGCGATTGGTTCTGCCGGTGCAAAGAATGCAGCTCTCCTTGCGGCATCGATCCTTGCACTGAAGGATAGCGATCTCTCTCTGCGCCTAAAGGCGTGGCGCCAGCGGCAATCCGATGCAGTGCTGGAAGCGCCGCCTACGGATGAGCCGGTGAACTGAGGATGCTCGCGCCGGGCAGCACGATTGGTATCCTTGGCGTTGGCCAACTCGGCCGGATGCTCGCCTCCGCTGCCGCAAAGCTCGGTTTCCGAACAGCTGTCTACGGCCCTGAAGCGGGGCGCTCTCCGGCAAGCTATATCACCCCGCGCGCTGTCGATGGTGCGTATGAGGACGATCAGGCCGTTGAGGCCTTTGCCCGGTCTTGCGATGTGGTGACCTACGAATTCGAAAACGTCCCTGCCTCTACCGCGGAAGCGGTCCTGCAGGCAGGGCGAGGCCTGCATCCGCCAGCAAAAGCACTCGCTGCTAGCCAGGAGCGCATCGCGGAGAAGACACTCTTCCGCTCACTGAACATCGATACCGTTGACTTCTGGGATATCAGCAACGCGGATGACCTCGCCAGTGCATTATCTGTAGCTGGCCCGTCGATCCTCAAAACCCGCCGCTTCGGATATGACGGCAAGGGCCAAGCTCGCCTTGCGGGGAACGAAGATCCAGCCAGTGTGCTTGATGATCTCGGCGGTGGTCCATGGATCCTCGAAGCTCTCGCACCGTTTGAACGGGAAGTGAGCCAGGTTGCTGCGCGGACAGCATCTGGCGACGTAGCCTTCTACGATCTGTTCGAAAATCAGCATAAGGACGGAATTCTAGACCGGAGCATCATTCCTGCGGACGCCAGCGAAGCGCTGATCAGCCAGGCACGCGAGGCCTCGCGTAAAGTGATGGAAGCGCTTGACTACGTCGGTGTGCTGACGGTTGAATTCTTTGTCGTCGGCGATCGTATGCTTGCCAACGAAATGGCGCCGCGGGTTCACAACTCTGGGCACCACACGGTGGAGGCCTGTGCCGTGAGCCAGTTCGAGCAGCACATTCGTGCGGTCGCCGGTTGGCCCCTCCGGGACCCGCGGACGGTGACGCCGTCAGAGATGCGCAATCTCATCGGGCCTGATGTCAATGACTGGGAACGTCTCGCCGCGGACCCTGTGACGAGTGTCACCCTTTATGGCAAAGGCGAGCCGCGCGCTGGCCGCAAGATGGGCCACATCGTCCGTCCTCTGAAGACTTAGTAGCGGTCTCGACCGAAGAGGCCGCCAATCAGGCCGAAGATCATGGCCGAGATACCCCACAAAACCGCAAAGCCCGCCGCAGCGTACCCGCCGCCCACCAGCGTGGTCGGAACTGCAGGCTGGAACTTTTCCTTCGTGCTGGCCAGCACGTCAGGGTCGTAGTCGCGGGCGAGGTAAATTGGGCGCTGCCAGTCGTCTGTCGCTTCAAGCGTGCTGAGCTGCATCGACAGGCGCTCGTACTGCGCGACATCCTCAGCGCGGCCCAGGCACGACATCGTTCCGTTGGGTCGATCGTCGGCCAAACAGACCTGAAGCGCTTGATCCCGGCTCATATCCGAGCGCGCCGCATCCTCGTCAAAGCGTGCCACCACATCGGTGAGGGCTGCTACACGACCCGTCAGGTTCTGAAGATATTGCTGCGTGAATTCAGGCGCTTGGCTTGATCCAACGCCGCCCAGAATACCCAAAATAAACGCCAAAAGCCGCGCCATGGTGCTCACCCACCCAAACCATCGCGTGAGTTAAGCATTTCACTCGCGCCCTGCCAAGTTTGGGGCGCTTACTGCCCATCCCGACGAGCCAAGAAGGCAAGTCTTTCAAAGAGATGGACGTCTTGCTCGTTCTTGAGGAGAGCACCGTGGAGCGGCGGGATCGCCTTGCGGGGATCCTTTTCTCGCAGGGTGGCGAGATCCACGTCCTCGACCATCAACAGCTTGAGCCAGTCGAGAAGTTCTGACGTCGACGGTTTCTTCTTCAGTCCAGGTGTCTCGCGCAGGGCGTAGAAGCGGGTCAAGGCCTCGCGCACCAGGCTCTCCTTTATACCCGGATGGTGCACATCGACGATCGACTTCATGACGTCGGCGTCGGGGAATTGGATATAGTGGAAGAAGCACCGGCGCAGGAATGCGTCGGGTAGCTCTTTCTCGTTGTTTGAGGTGATGATGATGATCGGTCGCTGTTGGGCTTTGATCGTTTCGCCCGTCTCGTAGACGTAGAATTCCATCCGATCGAGCTCCTGCAGGAGGTCGTTAGGGAACTCGATGTCAGCTTTGTCGATCTCATCGATCAGGAGGACAGGGCGCACGTCGGAGGTGAAGGCCTCCCACAGCTTGCCGCGCTTGATGTAGTTGGCCACGTCCGTCGCGCGCTCATCGCCCAGTTGGCTGTCACGAAGACGAGCGACGGCGTCGTATTCGTAGAGGCCCTGAGCCGCCTTGGTGGTTGATTTGACGTGCCACTCGATGAGCGGAGCGCCCAGGCTGTCCGCCACTTCCTTGGCCAGCACGGTTTTGCCTGTGCCGGGCTCGCCTTTGACGAGGAGGGGTCGCTCAAGCGTGACGGCGGCGTTGACCGCGACCTTCAGGTCATCGGTGGCGACGTAGGTCGAGGTGGATTGAAAAGCCATGGGTCAGGGTTAGGGGCATGCGGCCTCACCCGCAAGCGCCAGGCTGGCGCACCTCGATCAGCCGCCGCCGCATCCTCCGCAGCCTGAGCAACCGGATGTGCCGCCGTCACCGCCTCCGTCCGCGTCGCTGGATTTGCCTCCCGCTGTGCCGCAACCAAAGGCGGCGCTCGCGCCGTCGCCTCTGCGCGAGCGTCGTTTGCCGCGGATCGCGCTTGAGAGGCCGGCGATGATCAGAACGACGCCAAAGACACCGAAGCCGATGATGATCTTGTCCTTTGTGGTGAGGGCATCGACTGCGGAGGCAAACCCCGCCTGCAAGGTGTCGGTCGGCGCCGGGGCCGTGGCGAGCATCAGCGCAAATCCCAGGCACATTGCACCGGTCATCGTCAAGGCTTTCGAGGCGGCGCCTCGGTCGATCATCAGCACACGGCTGGTATCGACCCTCTGCATCGCACCTGGTGTGTCGAAGCGCTCCTCAGCTGGCGGCCAGATATCGGATGGCGGCTTCTCGCCGAATGCCCTCTCATAGGAGGCCATCGTTGCGTTGTAGTTTGCCCAATAGCGATCGCCTTCGGCTTGACCGCCCTTGGTTGGGCCGTGATGCAATGGCGCGCCAAGCGCCTCTGTCCAGGTGCCCCAATAATGCTCTGTATAGAGAAGGTGGAGATGCCAAGCCTGGTCCACTTCGTCGGATGGTGTGACTTCGTGCCCTGCAGTCATCGCGAGATAACAGAAGTGGCGATACTCCTCGACGACCCGTTCAGCGAATGCAGGTGCCCATGCATTGTCGCGCGCCAAGCGCACGGAGAGCGGAAAGACAGCATGCGGATCATCAATCGATGCGCTAGCAATGGCTTGCCACCTCGGATCGTTGAATGCCGCTCCATGATTGAGGTTTTCCATAAGGTGTCTCCTTTTCAGGATGAGCCTGAGCGATCAGTCCGTCTCAAGGCCAAACAGTTCCAACACGGAGCTATCGATCCGGCGAGGCTTTTGCGTTGCCTTGTCCACCACGACCCAGATTGTCATGGCTTGTACAGCAGGCTTTCCTGCGCCAATGCGCCGAATGTCCGTGTACCGCGGAAAGCGGATGCCCTTTGGCAGGCCCAGCCACGTGCGGATTTCGACATCATCGCCTTCGCGCAGCTGGTCCTTGTAGTCGACTTCATGGCGCGAGCAGACCCACACCACCTTTTCGGGAACACCGATACCTGACGCGGCCGTCCAGTGCCCGACCGCTGCATCCTGGATCCATTTGACGTACACGGCATTATTGACGTGGTTCAGCTCGTCAATGTCCTCGGGCATCGCCACGCGCCGGAAAAGACAGGCGCTTTCATACGACCGACAACCGGTAATCGGGCCCAAAGGTGCAGACATCATTGGAGGGTCTTAGCATGCCCAGCGCCACAAAAAAGTCCGGGCCAAGACGCCCGGACTTATTGTCAAAGTACCAAATGGATCAGTTACTTGGCAGCCTTAATTTTGGCGCGACCAATGAAGCCAGCGATTGCCGAACCCATCAGCAGAAGCGGTGCGGGGACCGGGACTTCGCCAGTGATTTCAACCTGGAGTTTTTGCTGGATGGCGCTCTCAAACTCAGAGAAGTTGGAAGCTTGCAGCACGAAACCGTCTGCAGTCGCCACTTCGTTCTCGAAGTAGTTGGCTAGGCTTGCGCTACCAATGGCGAGTGCGTTGATCGTGACACCCGCGTTGACCGCTGCATTCCGGGCCGCGATGGTGTTGCCGCCTTCGTTCTCGGTCCCGTCGCCGGAAATGTCTTGCACCAGGCGCGTGCCGTTGAAGTCGTTGGTCGCGAAACGCGGAAGACCAAAGTTGATCGCGTCGGCGATACCGGTGCGCCCCTGGAACGGACGCGTGGTGGCTTCGATCAGGTCGGCGAGGGCGTTCGCTGAGGTTGCATCATTAACGAGCTGCCACGGAACGGCGACCAACTGCTCGTCGTCATCGGACCAGTAGATGAGCTCGACGGCAATCGCGCCAATCGCGCCGTTGCTGATAGCGTTGATGATGGCGTTGCTGCGGAACGCATCGGCATAACCGTCGCGCTGAAGCAGGAACTCGCCGTTGTCGATCGAGCCTGAATCGTCGACCAAAAGCTGCAGTTCAAGGTCCACGTCGACAGGAGCGGCATGCGCAAGCCCAACGCTTGCGATGACGAGTGCGGATGCGGCTGTGATCAGGTGCTTCATTGTTTCTCCCCCAAATGTAAGCATCAATGGGTTCAATAATCACACCGCGCGGAAGCGCGCTCAATCACAAATTAGAATATGGTTTACTGATTAATATTTGCACGCAAAGGGGGATTGGCTGGAATCTATTTCATCTATAGAGAATAGATTTCGCCTATAGCAATAAAAAGCCCCCACCATTCAACTCAGAAGGGTGGGGGCGGGTTGTTTCAGACCTGTGGCTTGGGCGCTACTCGACCGTGCCTGTGTCTTCTTCAATTTGGTCGCTATCGATGATCGTGACCGTACCGCCACGACGCCGTGCACGGAATTCGGGGCTTTGGAATTTGCGTGAGACATCCGCGATCATGCCTTGCACCGATAGAGGCAGGTTCTGTAGGCGCGGATCGGCGAACGGTGTCTGCGTTGGCGAGATCGATTCGTACGGCTGTCCTCCGGCCAGGTCGGCGATACGTTCCTCATACGGACCAAACTCGATCACCGGTCGGTTGTTGATCAACTCAGCCACTTCGTTATCGGCATAGTCGAGCAGGTGGTCTTTGAAATCGCCGGGCCATTTCGGAAACAGCGTGTCGCGTGCCTCGTCGTAGAGCGGGGAGACCAGAAGTGTCTGGTTGCCACGTTTGTCCACACCGCGGAGCGAGTTGATGAACTCCTTCGCGTTCCTGCCGAGATCACGGTTCAGGAAACGCGGGTCCCATGCGTCAGTCTGGATCGAAGGGCTCGCCAGATCGCCGTGGAAGAAGCCGTACATCACCCGAGGGTCGCCCCAGTAGGCGTAGACAATCCCGATACGGATATCACGCGGGCTCAGCGCCACGCCGTTGATGGTCGCAAGCTTCGCTTCGTGCAGCGGAACCCCATCAACGCGCATCGCGCTCGGGTTGCGCACGGGGTACTGCTTCGCGATCTCTGCGATCACCAGCATGTTGTGCAGGTTGAACCAATAGGCGAGCTGCTCGTTCTTGGACAGCTTCGTGATGTCCGTCGCGTTGCCAATGGCTACGAGGCTCTGGGCATATTCATCGACGGCCTCGCGAGTGTCGCGATCGAACTGCGAAAACGGGATCTTGTTGCCCTCAAGGCGGAGGCGAGACTGGTGGCCGATCTTCACCCGGGTGTTGGTGGGGTTCCGCGGCGGCGGTGCCAGTTTCCTCGTCGATGGGCCCAGGTTGATCACGGCCGCGTCGAGAAACTCATTCACCAAGCTGTAGTCGATGGAGGCGCGGGTTCCGCTCGGCTGAGGCTCAAACGCGGCAATGGCGTTGACCGACGCGGCGGCCTGGGCCGCCTGGGTGCGGCCATCGGGCGAGGTGTTGGTGGTTTCACACGCAGCAAGCGCGAGGACGGCGAGGGCGGCAAGGCTAATCCGTTTCATGAGCCTACACGTACCGCAGATTTATCGAATGGCAACAAAAAGGTAACGTTTCGCTCACGCTCTAGCGTCGCATCATTCGGCGCCTACTGGACCTCAGCCTGGCTCTCTTCCAGCTCCTCCTGGTCGATAATCGTGACGGTCCCGCGGCGGAGGCGCAGCTTGAATTCTGGGCTGGCGAACTTGCGGCCAATGTCATCCTGCATGCGCTGGACGGAGAGGGGGAGGTTCTGGCTGCGCACCGGTCTGCCGCCAACCGGCGAGATGGGCTCCCAGTTCGGCGAGATGGAAACGTAAGGTTCCCCGCCGGCAAGGTCTGCAATCCGAACCTCGTAGCGTGAGAACCTGATATCCGGTCGCTCCTTGATCAGGCCCGACACTTCCTCATTGGCATACGTGAGAAGGTGCTGGGTCAGGTCGTCAGGCCACGAACGGAAGAGGGTTCCGCGGGCTTCAGCATAGATGGGCGAGACCAGCAGCGTCTCCTCACCGCGCTTATCCACGCCACGGAGGGAGTTCACGAACTCTCGGGCATTGCGTTTCAAATCCCTGTTCAGGAACCGCGCGTCCCACGCTTGGTCGAGGATCGAGGGGCTCGCCAGATCGCCGTGGAAGAAGCCGTACATCACCTTCGGATCGGTCCAATGCGCGTAGACAATGCGCTCCCGAATATCGAACAGGCTTAGCGGGA
Source organism: Pseudomonadota bacterium (assembly GCA_039198765.1). GTDB lineage: Bacteria > Pseudomonadota > Alphaproteobacteria > Caulobacterales > Parvularculaceae > Parvularcula. The sequence goes on along the minus strand of JBCCTF010000013.1, from coordinate 19,861 downwards.
TGCCTTTGATTGTCGCGAGCTTCGCCTGGTGGAAGGGGACCCCATCAATCTCCATCTGCGACGGCTTTTGCACCGGGTACCCCTCGGCCAGCTCGGCGATGACGAGCATGTTGTGGAGGTTGAACCAGTAAGCCAGCTGCTCATTGCGCGGGAGCTTGGTGATATCCGCGCTGTTAGCAATCGCGATCAGGCTGTTCGCATAATCCCGCACCGCGGTCCTGGTGGAGGCCTCGAAGAGCGAGAGCGCAACCTTGTTGCCTTCAAGGCGCAGCTTGGATTGGTGGCCTTGCTTGATCCGTGTGGGGGTTGGGTTGCGCGGATCGCTCGCAAGTCTGCGGGTGGACGGGCCCAGATTGACCACCGCCTCATCCAGCAGCGTGTCGATCAGGTCGTAGTCAATCGATCCGCTGCGCCCGCTCGGCCGGGGTTTGAAAGCCTCGATCGGCTCCGCCTCAGCAAAGGTCTGATCAAACGCGCCGGGCCCATAAGGGTCAGGAGGAATCGCACAAGCAGCGACAGCAAGAACGGCGAGGGCGGGCAAGCTGAACCTGATCATGGCCAAAACCTTAATACTGCGTCAGCCGCCGGCAAGCCTCCCAGCGATAGAAGACGGCTATCAGTTCAGTCAGAATGCTGGAGCAATTCACAAGCCTTGAATGGCGCGCTCAACAGGGGCAGAGGGCAGGCTGTCGCATGCATGTGAAGGAGGCACCCCATGGCGGACGGACCGGCTCAGAGTAACGAGTTTCCCACCAACGAGCTGATGGTCGCCCGCCGCAATGAGGCGTGCCCGGTCGGGCTTCCGTCGAAGTCGGGTATCTATGCCGAGCGGGCGCAGGGCGCGGAGATGTGGGACATCGAAGGCAAGCGCTACATCGACTTCATCGCAGGCATTGGCGTTCTGAACATCGGCCACAACCACCCCCGCGTGGTGGCCGCAGCGAAAGCGCAGCTCGATAAGGTGATCCACACCTGCTTCGGCGTTGCGCAGTACGAGCCCTATGTGGCGCTGGCCGAGCGGCTGAACGGCCTGGTCAGCAAAGCGGGCGGCGGCAAGTCGGCCTACAAGACCATGTTCATGAACACCGGCTCTGAAGCGACGGAGCATGTATGCAAGTTCGCTCGCCGGATCACGGGTCGCCCAGGCCTGATCAGTTTCGAAGGAAGCTTCCACGGCCGGACGCTTCTGGCGACGGCCCTCACGGGGAAGGCTCGCCCTTACAAAGAAGGCTTCGGTCCGCTGCCGGGCGATGTTTACCACGCTCCGTACCCGAACCTTTATAAGGGTATGTCAGCCCAGGGCGCGCTGAACTGTCTGCACCACATCTTTGAGACGTCGATTGCGCCGTCTGATGTGGCGGCGATCCTCATCGAGCCCGTGCAGGGCGAGGGCGGCTTTATCCCCGCGCCGAAGGAGTATCTGCAAGCGCTCCGTGCGCTGTGTACGGAGCATGGCATCATGCTGATTGCTGACGAAGTCCAGACCGGCTTCGCCCGGACCGGGAGCATGTTCGCGATTGAGCAGTCGGGCGTTGAGCCTGACTTCCTCGTCTGCGCGAAGTCGATTGCAGGCGGCCTGCCCCTCGCGGCCGTGATCGGCAAAGCGGACCTGTTCGACCAGATCGGGCCCGGCGGCATGGGATCGACCTATGGCGGCAACCCGGTGGCTTGCGCCGCGGCCCTCGCGGTCCTTGATGTGATCGAAGAAGACGGCCTGATCGAACGCGCTGAAGAGATCGGCGAAAAGGTTGAGGCGCGCTGGACCGAGCTTGCGAACGGCTTGGCCAAAGGGGTCTTCGGCGATGTCCGCCGGGTCGGCGCGATGGCTGCGGTGGAGATGGTCAAAGACGGTGATCCGCACAGCCCGAACCCTGATGTCGCCGCAAAGATCCAAGGCCGCGCGCGGGAGCTGGGTCTGATCACTTTGACCGCAGGCAAGAAAGCCCACGTCATTCGTACGCATGTGCCGCTGGTTGCGAGCGACGCGCTGATCGAAGAAGGCCTCGACATCTTTGCGCAAGCCACGAAGGATGTCCTTGCAGGATAAACCCTCCGTCCACGTCGGCCCAGGCGAGCCGTTCCGTTATAAGCGGGAGTTGATCGCGGTGCTGCGCGCGCTGCGGCTTCTTCCGCTGGCGGAACGTCTTTATGCTGAGCGTAAGGTGCACTCCGCAGAGGAAGAAAACGCTGCGTTCGCCGGGCAGCACCCAGAGCTAACCTTCCCTCCTGCGCGGCTCATCCAAAGGACCTATGGCATCCCTTCGTTGAAGTCGTTCCATTATTGGGGGCTCAACAATGCCAAGGCGATTGGCGAGGTCATCGATGCGGTCACCGATCAGGAGAAGCCGCGGGTCCTTGAATGGGGCTGCGGTCTCGGTCGGATCGGACGACACCTCATGGAGCGGTACGACTATACCGGCGTGGACATCGATCATCGGTCGATTGGCTGGTGCGCCCAGAACCTGGATGGCCGCTTCACGGTCAACAAGCCGAATCCGCCGCTGCCGTTCCCGAACGAAAGCTGGGACGTAGTCTTCGCAGTCTCGATCTTCACCCACCTGTCAGCGCAGGCGCACGAGGCATGGCGAGACGAAATCCTCCGTGTGCTGAAGCCTGGCGGCGTCTTCATCTTCACCGTTCACGGAGAGGAACAGGCACGCGATCTTGCGCCTAGCGAAAGAGCCAAGTTTGACGCGGGCAAGATCGTCGTACGCGGCGGTGTGCCGGAGGGCAGCAGGACCTATCTCGCCTACCACCCTGACGCGTTCGTGAAGACGACGCTTCTCGAGCCGTTCGAAACCGTGCGCGGGCCAGAGATTGCTTGCAACCAGACCCTTTACGTCGGTCGCAAGCCTCTGTGAGGCGGGCTGGTCAGGCCGCTACATATCTGCGAAACTTAGCGTCTTGGGCGAGGGTGATAGGGCAGTGAACAGCGCACAAGACAATGCCGCGGTTCCTGGTGAAGCAGGGAAACCGGTCTATTGCTTGGCTTGCGGCACACCGATCATGGGGCCGTACTGTCACGCATGCGGGCAGAAAAACGACGATTGCCGCCGCTCCATCGTGAGCTTGGCGGCCGAAGTCGTGCGCGATACGGCGGCCCTCGACGGCCGGTTCGCGCGCACCTGCAAAGAGTCGATCATCACGCCTGGTGGACACTTGCGCCAGTACGCCCACGGACGTCGCTCGCCGTTCACGCCGCCCGTCCGCTTCTTCTTCGTCATCCTGTTCGTGTTCTTCGCCACCCTCTGGGTGACCGACCGCAACATCTTCGTGCTCCAGCTCGTCCCCGTCACACAGGACGCCAGCAAGGAGGATATCGAAGACGACAGCAACATCAGCTTCCAGATCGGCACGGAGTTTGATGAGGTGCTCGACCAGGCGTTGGAAACCGTCAAAGATGACTTGCCCGAGGACGTCGTTGCCCAACTTGACGACGTCGAAAGGCTTGCTGATCTCCCCGACGAGGCGCGTGAAGCCCTCGGCCCTGAGAATATTGCCTTGTTGGAACAGGTCGCTGAACAGGACGCATCACGTCCCAGGATTCAGCCCTACGGCGGCTTCTTTCTCAAAGCCCGCGATCTGACCTACACGGAGGAAGAGCGCGAGTGGGTGCGCAGCACGATTGCGTTTGATGGGGACGCCAATATCTTCGGCCGGCCCGTCTCTGCTCAACGCTTGTCGGAAGCTCTCGTTTTCACGATGCAGTACCCCGCTGCGTTCAACAATGCGCTGAACGAAGCCATCCCGGTTCTGTTACTCTTGTTCGTACCGTTGATGGCTTTCCTGGGTGCGATCTTCATCCGCGGCAAGGATGCGCTGATCTATGACCACCTGCTGTTATCGATCCAGACCCACGCCTTCGCGTTCGTGTTGCTCATCCTGACACTGATCACATCAGGCTTCGTTGATGGGAGTCTCGCAGGTCTGATCTTCCTCATCGGTGTGCCCGCTTACTATCTCATCAGTGCGAAGGGTGCGTTTGGGCGCAGTTGGCGGAAGACCACGGCGGCGACCATCTTCATCGGGATGGTCTACAACTCGTTCTTCTTCATCGGCCTTCTCATGGCTTTGCTCTTCGCGTTCTTAGAGATCTCTTGATGCGTTGGCAGGTGCCGCAACCGACCGTCCGGACGTTGGATGGTGAAGCGCTTCCCGTTCGCCGCATCTTCTGCATCGGGAAGAACTATGCCGATCATGTGGCGGAGATGGGCGGCGATCCCAAGGACACCCCGCCGGTCTTCTTTACCAAGCCTGCTGATGCTGCATGCCAAGATGCTGTGATCCCGTTTCCGCAGTGTACAGACGATCTCCATTACGAGGCTGAACTGGTCGCCGTGCTGGGCGGGGAGGGGCGAGATCTCCCGGAAGCTGACGCTGCTGATCTGATCGCTGGATATGCCTGCGGCTGTGACCTTACCAGGCGCGACCACCAACGGGCGGCAAAGGATGCCGGTGGCCCTTGGGACCTTGCCAAAGCCCTCGATCACGGCGCTGTCCTCGGTCCTGTTGTTCTGCGCGGCGGCGTGTTGGCCGAAGGCCAGCTGCGCCTGTCCCTGAACGGCGAGGTGCGTCAGGACGCTGACCTCTCCCTAATGATCTGGTCGCTTCCCGAAATAATCGCCCGGCTCTCGCATGTCTTTGCCCTCAAGCCCGGCGACCTTGTCTTCACCGGCACGCCTGCAGGCGTCGGGCCGCTTGCCCCCGGCTATGCGGTCGAAATAACGATTGCAGACCTGCCGCCGTTGCGCTTCACGATGGGGTCATGACCAAAGCTGAGACTTACAGCCAGACCGCCAAGGAAATCGCCGCCGTCTTGGAAGGCGAGCAGAATGTTGGTGCACGGATGGCCACGGTGTCGTGCCTCCTCGCCCACGCTTTTCCTGAGAACATCTGGACAGGCTTTTACGTGGTTGATCCGGACCAAGATGATGAGCTCGTCGTCGGCCCGTACCAGGGCACACTCGGATGCCTGCGCATCCCGTTCGGTCGAGGCGTCTGCGGCGCCGCCGCTGCCACAGGCGAGACCCAAGTGGTCGACGACGTCCACGCCTTCGAAGGCCACATCGCCTGCGACGCCCGCTCCGTCAGTGAAATTGTCGTCCCTGTACGGAACAAAAACGGTAGACTGATCGCGGTCCTCGACATCGACAACCCCGACAAGGGCACATTCGACGAGACCGACCAAGAATGGCTCGAAGCCATCATCCAGGATGTGTTTTCTGCTCTTTAGAATTGCTTCTTGCTGCGCTACCTTTCTGGTGTGGGAGGAAACACCATGAACCGTATACTGATCGCATGTGCTGCGCTTTTCGTTCTCTCTGGCTGCTGGTTGGACCAAAATACCCCGAAGCTGACGGTAACAGGCAAGGGCAGCGTAGAGGTCGAGCCTGATCGGTTCAGCATTGCGCTATCGGCCCTAGGGCGCGGAAAAAGCCAAGCGGCGGCAATCGCTGCGATGAACGCGGAGTTGAAGACCCTCCGCGCCGAGTTGCCCACGCTTGTGGGCCTTGAGGAGATCGAATTTACAACTCAAGACGTCGTGCTTTTGTCTGTTCCCGATCCCGTCTGCATTGAGCAGTACACGAACGAAGCGGCTCGTTTCTGTGAGCCTGAGGAGTTCCTCGCGTTCGTGGAAGTCAGCGTCGTTGCCTCTCCGGCAAGCGTTGCTGGTAACATGTTCTCGCTCGCGACTGAAATAACAGAGCAAGAAATCAACGTTCGGTCGTTCCAGTTATCGAACCGCGACCAGTATTATTCTGATGCAGTCGCCGCGGCCGTCGACAACGCGAGAAGCCAAGCGAAGGTTTTGGCCAAGGCGTCTGGTTTTGCCGTAGGTAAGGTCGTTCAAGTGAACCCGGAAGAGCGCTATGGGGTTGCCTATGACAGGGCGATGGCACCTCAGTCGGATGAGGGGGTGGTTCAGCGGCAACGAACGCCAGCTGAGCAGATCGAGCTCAATCCTGGGCCGCGATATGTGAACGCGGAAGTCGAGGTGACGTTTGAGCTTATTCCGCTAGCTGATGAAATGTGACGCCCCTTGCTCTCCTACCAACATGCCTACCACGCGGGGAATCCCGCGGATGTGCATAAGCACTATGCGCTGGCTGAGATCATTCGTCTGCTGACGAATAAAGAGCGCGGGATCAGCTATCTTGAGACCCATGCCGGTCGTGGGCTCTATGATCTTTCCTCTGATCAGGCGCAGAAGACGGGCGAGGCGGCGGAGGGTATTGCGCTCCTCGACCCGCAAGGAACGGCTTTCGCTGATGCGCTGAGCATAGTCCGCACACGGTATGGGGAGAACGCCTATCCAGGTTCGCCCCTCGTCGCGTCATCGCTACTGCGGCCGCATGACCACATCGTGCTGATGGAAAGGCACCCGCAGGAGCATGCGGCCCTGAAACGTGCCGTGCGCGGCACCGGAGCGGAGGTGCACCGCCGGGACGGCTATGAAGGCGCGCGGGCGCTCTCGCCGATGGAACCGCGCCGCGGTTTGGTGCTCATCGATCCGCCCTATGAGGTGAAGACGGAGTATGAAGAGGCGGCGCGCCTCGCTCTCGATATCCGTGCCCGCTGGCCCGAGGCGGCGGTGATGGTCTGGTATCCCGTGCTCGCCGCCGGGCGTCATGAGGCGCTCTTGTCAGCGCTCGTACCCGGTGAGCCGCTCGTGGATGAGGTCGCTTTCGCTCTCAAAGAAGGGAAGGGCATGACAGGCTCTGGTCTTGCCATCCTTGGTGCGCCCTACGGAACCGAAGCGGCCATGGCGGAGGTTCTCCAGAGAGGCCAGCCCGTCCTACGGCGACCTGCGCGCGTGTAGAATTGAAACAGCGCAGCGAAGCGGGCGTCCGAACCTGAGGCTGAGCGTATCTGTTGGTCCATTCTCAGCCAAGTCAACTCACAACCGGAGAACTGAAATATCGTTCTCAATCAATAGAATGATGATTTTCTGACTGGCTCCGCGTGTATGGCACGGCGGTTGCACAACTCAAGACAGACTTCGACGCCCGCGATGAAGTCGTTCTCAAGTTTGCCCACAGGGTGCCTCACCACCCTCTGACTTCCACCCCCGCTCTCTCCCACCGAGCGGGGGTTTTTCTTTTCCCGCTGCACACCATGGCGTTGTGCCTGGCACGGCAAATGCAACGGCAAGGTTAGGCAGGGGTTACGTTTAAAGGATCAAAGCCATGAAACAGCTTTTTGCGGCGATCGCAGCCATCGGTTTGGTCAGTACGGGAACTTCCCAGGCTGCAACCGTCTTCACTGAGGACTTTGAAGGTCCGCAATTCTTAACTCAATGGAGTGTCTTCGACACCTGGGGGTCGTTCATGACCGTTTCAGGTGCGGGCATCGAAGTGCAGACGTCGGGAACTGTGACGTCAGCGTTCTCGGGCAACAACTATGTTGAACTCGACAGTGACTTCCAGGTCTCGGCCAATGTCGGACAGGGTTCGAACTCGGCCATGGCCGCTTTCCTGCCCTTCACGCCTGGTCAGATGTATCGCCTTTCGTTCCTTTATCGTCCGCGCACGAACAACGTGAACGATAATGGTATCCGCGTTGACCTCGGTACACTGATCGACGGTGGCCAGGGTGCTCGCTCATTCTCTGTCAGCCAAATGGTTGGACAGGCAGATGGCGTTGTTTCGAATCAGAACTTCTGGAACGAAATCGTCATGACCTTCACCGCCGGTGCCGGTGATAACGCGCTGATGTTCTCAGCTTTTGGTACTGAGAATGAACTAGGCGGGTTCCTCGACGACATCCGTGTCGAGAGTATTTCTTCCGTGCCTGTGCCTGCTGCCGGAGTGTTTCTCGCTTCGGGACTTTTGATGCTCGCGGGACGTAAGCGCCGGACTGCGTAAGCTCTGCTCACAAACAAAAAAAAGCCCTGCGTTCCAATTTGGGACGCAGGGCTTTGCTTGTTAGAGGCCAGTTCTAGAACGCTTTGCGCGCCGTGATGCCGATCGTGCGGGGTTGGTTCGTCCTGTAGGCAAGGCGGGCTCGACCACCACGCTCACGGTCGAACGAGAACAGCGCGTTTTCATCGAACAGGTTGTTGACGTAGAGCGAGCCCGACCAGCCGCTGTCTGTCTCGATACCGATCGAGAAGTTCGCGATCACATAGTCAGGGAGCTGAAGATCAAGCGCCGTCACATCAGCACCTGATGCACCGCCGAAGGGCAGGCCCGAGGCGAAAGGCTGGATGATCGGGTCCTGGTCGCCAGGTTGTGTGAATTGTTCGTCCACGTACTGAACCGAGCCGTTCACGAAGCCGATCCAGCCTTCCTGGAAGTTGCTGAGGTCCCAGTTGTAGGAGGAGACCAGCGCGAACTGCCATTCCGGAGCCGAGGGCAGACGCTCGCCTTCGTCGAGGCCCGGCAGGACGGCGCCGTCACCAGTGGCCACGGCGCTGTCGATTTCTGCTTCAACGAATGAGCCCGTGAAACGAACGTCCCAGTTTTGAAGGATGTCGAATCCCACTTCCCATTCGACACCAGTGGTGTGCGCTTCGGGGACGTTGAAGACGATCCGTGAGGAGCACGAGCCTGCGTCGAGGGTGACCTGCAGGTTCGAGATGTCCGTGTAAAACGCCGACGCATTAACCCGGAGACGGCCAAAGTCTGACTTCACGCCAGCTTCGTAGTTGACCAGCGTTTCATCTTCGAACGACTGGAAGTTACCGAAGATCGCTTCGTCTTCCGGGGTACACAGAGGAACGTTCAGGGGATCGTTCACACCGCCAAGGCGGAAGCCCTCAGAAACCTGAGCATTGACCGTGATTTGATCATTCACGTCATACGCGGCGATCAAACGGCCATTGAAGCCGTCAGCTGAGGTCGAGTCCGTCACGCCGACATCGCCATTGGCGAACAGGCCACCGGTCGTGATGATCCGGTCTTCCTCGTAGTCGTAGTAGCGGCCACCGGCGGTGAGGCGCAGGTCCTCGTTGACGTTCCAAGTGGCCTCGCCGAAGATCGCCCACTGAGTGAGGTCGTACCCAAGGTCAGAGTTGAACGGACTGTCGGGGCCAAAGCCGTTGCGCACAGCGTCGGACGTGCCGGCACCTAGAACTTGATCCGTGAACGCATCATAGCCAGACGTTGGAAGACGCTGGGCATAGTCGCGCTCGATGTCGGAGTAGAAGACACCCGCCAGCCAGTCGATCGTGTTCGTCCCTGTGGACCCGATCCGCAGTTCCTGCGTGAATGTCGACAGGTCCGTCGTGTCGCGAAGGTTCGAAGGCGTGAGAACCGCTGCGTCGGGGAACCCAAGGTCCACCGAAACCGAGCCGGTGAGGGCGGAGGCATCGCGGCTCACGAGGATATCGCGTTCCATCACTGAGGTGACTGAGGTGATCTCAGCAAAGCCGAGATCGTACGTACCCGTCAGATCCAGCAGAACCGTTTCATCACGGAACTTCTCGTCGAGCAGCAGATATTGCTGGCGCTCTTCAAAGTCGACCGCGGTCCGGGTTGTCGTGAACGGGTTACCAAAGAGGTTGAACTCTTCCTGACGGTTGAAGCCGTCTGTCTCGATTTCCTGGAAAATGATCCGTGGGGTGATGGAAAGCTTGTCCGTCGGTTCCCAGAGCACGCTCGCACGGAGACCCTGGCGGACGCCTTCGTTGACGTCATCGTCGATCTGGAAGCCTTCAGCAGCAGATGGGTCCTCGCGAAGGGCGTCGATAAATCCGCCGAACTTCTGGCGGTAGGCAACAACGCGGACCGCCGCGGTATCGCCAATCGGTGCGTTGACAACGCCTTTGATGTGGCCGCCGCTGGAGCCTTCGCTGATCGTATTCAGGTCAGCCTCAACCATGCCGCTGGTCTCACCCAGCACCGGCTGGTTCGTGATGTAGCGGAGCGTACCGCCAATCGAGCCCGAGCCGAACAGCGTGCCTTGCGGACCACGCAGCGTCTCCACGCGGTTGAGGTCGAAGAGATCGAAGTCAGGGGTGAACAGCGACAGCGAGATCACGCTCTCGTCGAGGTAGACGCCGACCTGCTCCTTCACACCGGGTTGGTCGCGAACAATCTGGCCGGCCGACACACCGCGGATGGAGACTTGGCTTTGGCCAGGCCCGAGGTTCTGAATGTTCAGGCTGGCCACGTTGCGCGCAACGTCTTCAATCGACTGCGAGCCTGTGCGCTGAATGTCTTCTTGGGTTTGCGCATCGACGGAGAAGGGGACTTCGAGGATGTTCTGCTCGCGCTTGGACGCGGTGACCACGATCACATCTTCGTCGTCCTCTTGAGCGACGGCGGTGCCGAGGGCGAGGGCGGAGGTGCCTGCGATGAGCGCAAGGCGTTGGATTGATTGACGCATATTCGGGTTCTCCCTGAACGTTTTCGCGCGCAGGTGGGTGTCAATCGCGCGCAGCGGGTGGAATGTCTCAAAAGAGAATAGTTCGTACAGCGGGAAAGCTGCCGCACGGCCACACTTTTGGCCGATTGTTGCAGGAATGCACCATATGCGAGCGCGCAGGCTGAAGGCACCGCGTGCGCAGTGCGCTTGTGCCGCTTGAACCCACCAGCGGCCAAGGTTAACTCCCGCCTCCCAACGCTTTCCCACCAGTGAGGATCACCCCATGGCCCGCCAGTTCATCTACTTTATGCAAGGTCTGACAAAGTCTTACGGCGCGAAGAAGATCCTCGATAATGTCCACCTGCAGTTCTATCCCGACGCCAAAATTGGCGTCGTCGGCGTGAACGGCGCGGGTAAGTCGACGCTCCTCAAAATCATGGCCGGCGTGGACCAGGAATTCACCGGCGAGAGCTACGCCGCCGACGGCGCGAAAGTCGGCTACCTGCCCCAGGAGCCTGAGCTCGACGAGAGTAAGACGGTCTTCGAGAACGCTGCGGAAGGCGTCGCCGAGATCAAAGCCAAGGTGCAGGAGTTCAACGACGTCTCCATGCAGATGGCGGAAGAGTACTCCGACGAGCTGATGGAGAAGATGTCGTCCCTCCAAGAAGAGATCGACGCCCTCGACGCCTGGGACATCGACAGCAAGGTCGAGATGGCGATGGAGGCCCTGCGCTGCCCGCCGGGTGACTGGCCGGTGACCGACCTTTCGGGCGGTGAGAAGCGCCGGGTCGCGCTGGCCAAGCTCCTCCTTGCCAAGCCCGACCTCCTCCTCCTCGACGAGCCGACCAACCACCTCGATGCGGAAAGCGTCGCGTGGCTGGAGAACTATCTGCGTAACTTCCCCGGCGCCGTCGTGCTGGTCACCCACGACCGCTATTTCCTCGACAACGTCACCGGTTGGATCCTGGAGCTCGATCGCGCGAAGGGCATCCCTTACGAAGGCAACTACTCAGGCTGGCTCCAGCAGAAGGCCAAGCGCATGGCGCAGGAGGAGCGGGAAGAGGCCAAGCGCGGCCGCACCCTCGATCGCGAGCTGGAGTGGATCAACCAGGGCCAGAAGGCGCGCCAGGCCAAGTCCAAGGCCCGTATCCAGGCCTATGAAAAACTGCGCGACCAGGCGGCGAACGATACCGTCAGTACTGCTCAGATTCAGATCCCGCCCGGCCCCCGCCTCGGCGGTGTGGTGATCCAGGCGGAGGGCCTGAAGAAGGCCTTCGGCGACAAGCTCCTCATCGACGGCCTCGATTTTGAGCTGCCCCCCGGCGGCATTGTCGGCGTGGTCGGCCCCAACGGCGCGGGCAAGACGACCCTGTTCAAAATGCTGACAGGCAAAGAGGAGCCTGACGAGGGCTCCATCCGCCTCGGTGAGACGGTGAAGCTCGGCTACATCGACCAGACTCGCGAGAATCTGACGGACACGAACAATGTCTGGGAAGAGATCTCCGGCGGCCTCGACATCATCAAGCTGGGTGAGAAGCGCGAGGTGAACTCCCGCGCCTACTGCACCTGGTTCAACTTCAAAGGTGGCGACCAGCAGAAGAAAGTCGGCGACCTGTCAGGCGGTGAGCGCAACCGCGTGCAGCTCGCCAAGATGCTGAAAGAAGGCTCGAACCTCCTCCTCCTCGACGAACCCACCAACGACCTCGACGTCGACACCCTCCGCGAGCTCGAAGCCGCCCTCGACGAATTCGCAGGCTGCGCCGTGGTCATCAGCCACGACCGCTGGTTCCTGGACAGGATCGCAACCCACATGCTGGCGTTTGAGGGCGACAGCCACGTGGAATGGTTCGAGGGCAACTTTGAGGACTATATCGAGGACAAGAAGCGCCGGCTGGGACCTGATGCGGATGTGCCGCGGCGGATCCAGTATCGGAAGATGGAGCGGTAATAGAATGCCACGGTGTCTGCGTTTTTTCGTCAGCACTATGTTGTCTGCCTGCTTTGGGCTTGTTCACGCACAAGCGGCTACTAACAACGACGCCGAAGTCCACGTGTTCAAAGACTGTGAGGACGGCGGCAGTGAGGTTGGTGCTGTCATCCGCGATAAGTTTCCCCAATATATAAATGCTGAATTTAGAATTAGCGGACAACCCACGGAGCTTATTTGTTCCCAGATAGAATTTGTTTTCAATCGTTTAGGCCGTAGGATCATCACTGACGCGGGCGATGATGTTGTGTTTCTCGACGATGAGGCAGCCAAAAAAGTAATCCGCTCAAAGATCAGTTTCTTCGAATCGGTTCGTGCGCGTTATGGCGTCGATGCCTGCGCTTTCTTTGGCGGCAAATCCACTGGTGAACCCGACTTCACAAACGATCTAACAGCTGAAGAACGAATAGAAGCGTCTTTCCTTGTCTCTGCTTTGCGAGCGCTGTCTTCCATAAACAGATCCAAATCACGCAGGATAGCAACGCAAGAACAAGCGATGCCGTTCTTCCGCGAACTTTTTACAAGTCCGGGCCGAGAATCGCGCGCTGATGCAGTTTTTAACGCGCAAGGTTCGGCGGAGTATGTCTGCGAATCGCACATCTGGTTTCTGGAACAACTTCTCTCCAGTGACGGCGAAAGCGCAGAAGCTGCAAGGCACAATATGTCTGTGTCTCTTGTACGTGCTTTGGGATCGCAACCGTCACGCTAGCAACCGTAGGGTGCATGAAGCCTTTGGCGGAATGCACCGTTGGTTTCGGGGCTGTGGTGGATTGCGCTTCGCTTCATGCACCCTACGGTTCTCGCGGTGACCATCCTTCGGGTGGCATCTCGAAATGGTTGTCGCGTTTCCATCGGTACCATGACGAGAGTCTTAGTCGCCATTATCTCACGACAGCCTATGCCTCGTCTGTCGGTGCACCGTCTCTGGCGCACCAGGTATGCATTGTCTCTTCCCGGGGTCTTGTAGACCAAACAGGCGTTTACCATGTCCCTCTCCGGTAACGAGAGGAAATCAATCCGTGTTCAGAGCTCTTGCAGTCGCCTTCTTCGCGCTGGGCGCTAACGCCCATGCCGCTGTCCTTCAAGATGTCGTAGGACAGGTTTGGAAATCCCCTGGATTTCGTATCAACAACCTCACCGAAGCCTTTCAGGTGGTCAACACGACGCCTCTTCTGGCAACTTGGGAGGTGTCCGCGCTGGATTACCCTCGCGGCGGTATTAACTCCCTGCGTTCCGCTTCATCGACCCTCGCTAACTTCATTGGCCCGGATACTCCGACCCTAACGGGTAACAACTTCTTCGATCTTCAGAACACTGCGTACATTTTTTCTGGGATGATAAGGCTCGAGGACGACTTCGAGCAGTGGTCTGTTTCATCGGACGACGGTTTTCGCCTTATCGTCGATCGCCAAATTGTTGGGCAGTTTGATGGCGTTCGCACGTGGGGGACGACGACCGGTACGTTTTCTCAGCGAGCGGGCCTTTACAGCTTTGCGATCGTTTTCTTTGAGCGCCGCGGTGATATCGGGATCGAGTTCACCTCCAACGGCGCGATCGTCGAAGCGGGTGAGGATCCAATCCCGGACCCTGGTGAGGTGCCCATCCCCGCTGCCGCACTCTTGCTGCCGTTTGGTCTCTTGACGGTTGTTAGCGCCCGTAGGCTTAAGCTAACTGGTTCGAATGACGCTTAGCCAATGGTTGTCTGCGTGTGTGGATGATAGCATTGCAATCATCCACACAACTTGTTCTATTCTGAAACAGGTCGACTTCTATTAACCTAACAAACCCTTTCTATTTATCGCGATAATGTAAACATGTTAGTCTCTCCCAGGAATGCTTAACTTGGGGGTTTTCATGAACAAGCATCTGATGGCGGCCGTTGCGGCCGTGGGTATGGTTGCCGGGGCCAGCGCTGCGCAGGCTTCGACGGTGACAATCGTTTTCCAAAATCCGGGGGCGGACACGCCTGTCGCTGGGAACTTCACCACCGGCGGTCAGTGTAACGCGATCAACATCTCCGGCGCTGATCTGTGTACGGTCGATGACTCGACGGGTTTTGACTACGCCAAGAGCGGTGTGAACCTGAACGTGGTCGCGCTGAACGCTGGCGGCTTCACGTCTCTGGTGCAGGACCTTGCGCCGACGAACTCGGGCCTTGCGGTTCTGACGACGGGCGAGGGCTCCTCGGATGACCAGGTCCAGTTGTCGTCCGCCGAAGAGCTGGAGTTCGACTTCAACGTTCCGGTCTTCCTGGAAGCGATCGACTTCAACGCTGGTGCTGACCGCGACTGCTCGAACCCGGGTTCGGAAGGTCCTTGCGGCACGTTCGATCTGTTCATCGACGGCAGCCTGGAAGGCAGCTTCGCGGCGATGGATGACATGCCGTTCGCCAGCCTCTCCGGCACGGTGTTCCGCATCGTCGCCACGGGCCCGCTGGATGGTGGTTTCACCGTCGGCTCGATCACGGTCAGCCAAGTTCCGGTTCCGGGCGCAGGCCTGCTCCTGCTCTCCGGCCTTGGTGGCCTCGGCCTGACGCGTCGCCGCAAAGCGTAAGCAGCGTCTCACTTTTGAAGGGCGGTCGACACGCGTTGACCGCCCTTTAAGCCAGCTTGTCGCAGGTTCCTGATTCTCGTACAGCGAGCGAAAAGAGGGAGGGCGCGTGATGTCCGCAATTGTGCACTTGGCGATCCCAGCAGGGGACCTGGCCCAAACTGTCAAATTCTACACCGATGTCTTCGGCTGCACGCTTGGGAATAGCGAGGAAGGCCGCTGGCAAGACGTCAATTTCTGGGGCAACGAGCTGACCTTGCACCAGAGTGAGGAAGCGCTGCCGAATGTCCGCCACGACGTGGATATGGGCAATGTCCTGGTCCCACACTTCGGCGTGCACCTCGATGAAGGCGACTTTCAAGCACTGAAACAGCGGATTGCCGACGCCGGTCTTGAGTATATCGACCCGCCGTACCGCCGGTTCCAAGGCGACAAGTACGAGCAGGAGACATTCTTCATCTCCGACCCGAACGGCAACGTTCTCGAGATCAAGACGATGAAAAACCCCGAGGTTCTCTGGCCCGACGCCTGAGCGTCGCTGTCTTTCACCCTTGAGCGTTATCGTACCACAGCCCATGGTGGGATGAGGGAAGAGGGCGAGTTTGCGTATGTCTGAGTCTGTACCGGCTGCAGGGCCGGTCGCCGTCGGCGATCGGATTGATTATCTCGATATTCTGCGGGGCTTCGCGGTGATGGCGATTTTCATCGTCAACATCAAAGCGATGGTCATGCCGTTCGCCTTCTACGCGAACAGCTCCCTGTGGGCGACGGACCTCGATCAGCACATTGCAACGATACAGAAGTTCGTCGTCGACGACAAATGGCGGACGACATTCACCGCTCTCTACGGTGCGGGCCTCTTGATGATCTGGCAGCGGCTGGAGGCGCGCGGGGAAGGGCGCGGTGTCCTCTTCAGACGAACGTTCTGGCTGCTGATCTTTGGCGCGATCCATCTTCTCGGATTGTGGACTGGGGATATTCTGTTCTCGTACGGTTTGGCGGGTTTTCTGGCGATCCTATTTGTCCGTATGGGGACGACAAAGCTTTATATCTTTGGGCTGATCATTCTGCTTCTGGGCACAGTGTGGATGGCCTTCTTTGCTGCGGGTCCTGTCTACAATGACGAACTGAGAGCTGAGCTTGAGCCGCTCTTCTGGGCGCCGGGTCCTGAAGAGATAGCGAGTGAGGTGGCCAGCCAGCAGGGCAGCATCATGGGGCAGTTCGAGGCGCGCATCGAAGGCGCAATCGGCTATATCGGCTTCTTCGTGATCATTGGCGGCGGCTTGATGACCACCTTGGGTCTGATGGTTCTTGGCATGGCGCTCTTCCGCTCGGGCCTGTATCGCGGCGTGTGGCCAATCGCGTTGACTTTCCCGCTGGGTCTTGCGGCGCTGGCGGGCGCGTGGGTTTTGGACTGGATCCAAATCCAGGAGCTGAAGGCCAGCAATTACAGTTTCGACGTCTATAGCCTGAACGCGTGGAAGGCGTCGCTGGACGGCTACCTTGGCGCCTTAGGTTACGGCTGTTTGATATCAGCGATTGTCAGTATGGGTCTTAAGTTTGGCCCAGTCGCTGCGGTGGGGAGGATGGCGTTTACCAATTACATCACCTGCACCCTGATCGGCACAACGCTCGCGGTAGGCCACGGCGGCGGGCTTTTCGGTGAGGTTAGCTTGGTCTTTCTGATGGGTGTCGTCGTTGCGACATTCATCGGTATGCTGATCTGGTCGCCCCTGTGGCTCCGCTTCTTCCGCTTTGGGCCGCTGGAGTGGCTGTGGCGCAGTCTGGTCTACGGACGGGCGCAGCCGCTGCTGCGTTAACCGCTACACTGTGCCAGCTTTAGCAGCGGGGCTTCGCGCGCTACTGGCGCGCGATGAATGCTTATCTGATCGCGGCCGTCCTCGGGCTTATCATCACAATTGTCGTTTACTCCGTCGTGGGGTGGCGCAACATCATCAGCTGTCTGACGATGTGGTTCCGCAGCGATTACTGGACGGGGTACAACATCGTGGAGGGGCTCGCCTGGGGCACGAAGGCCGCGGTGATTGTCCCCGGCCTTGTCTTCGGGGTGGAGGTCTGGTGGCTCCACGTCCTGACGCTCGGAACATCCGTCGCGCTGATCTGGGCATCGATGCGCAAGCTTCTGCCTACGCTGATCCTGTTCAACACGCTCTGGATCTTCCTCTCCATGACGGTGATTATCCGCCACTTCATGGCGTGAGGCTTACGGCGCCCAGCTGTAGGGATCGTCGTACGCCTCATACTGATTGAGGCGCCCGATGCCGCGAAGGCACCGGACCAGCACGTAGATAAAGCTGTAGAGCAGGATCGCGACGCCAGTCAGGATCATCGGGATACCGATGAGGATCACAGTCAGCGGTGCACCCACAACGATCAGTGTCCACGCGAGGATACCGCCCAGGAATATTCGCCAAAAGATCGAGATCTGGTGCTCAAAGTGCGTCCGGATCGCTGGATCAGCGTTCCCCTTGAACAGGTACGCGAGCAGAACACCGAGAAGGAAGGGCACACCGGTGAACAGGGCCACCAAATACAGGCCATAGATCGCGATACCCTGCCAACGTTCGTCGTCGTTCATGCTTATGCCCTCTGCCCTGTTGCCGCCCTTGAAGACCGCATGTAATGGCCGCCCCAATTCAGAACAACCAAGAGGGCACTATCATGGCCACCGAACGTACGCTTTCCATCATCAAACCCGATGCCACCGCGCGCAACATCACGGGCAAGATCATCACCAAGTTCGAAGATGCGGGCCTCCGCATCGTCGCGCAAAAGCGCATCCGCCTCTCGGCAGAGCGCGCTGGCGAGTTCTACGCCGTCCACAAAGAGCGCCCCTTCTTCGGCGATCTCGTCAGCTTCATGGCTTCCGGCCCCGTCGTTGTGCAGGTTCTGGAAGGTGAAGATGCCATCGCGAAGAACCGCGAAGTGATGGGCGCCACCAACCCGAAAGAAGCCGCCGCAGGCACCATCCGCGCTGAGTTCGCGGAGTCCATCGACGCCAACTCTGTCCACGGATCGGACGCTCCTGAGACGGCGAAAGAAGAAATCGCGTTCTTCTTTAACGATGACGAATTGGTCGGCTGAGCCTTCCACTTTTAATAAAATCAGCGCGTTAACAGTCACAGGCGTGACTCTTCCTGGCCCTTCTCGCATAATGCGGGAAGCGGTCCCGCTGTTGCACGGCTTTTGCACTGTGGGGTTGCAGGAGCCGAGTTATGAACAAGCTGATTGCAATTGCGACGAAAACCGTAGTTTCCGCCACATTCCTGGCGGCAGCCGCCCATGCGGGCGATGCGGATGTGTCCGATGTTCAGGCCGCCGCTGACCTGCCGCTTACCGAGGCGATGATCGACGCGGCACGCTCGTTCGCGCGGGTTGATTCGAATCGCGATGGCGTGATCGACGCTGATGAGTACGCCTCACAGCGCGTTGTTTCCGCACAACTCGCCCGCTTCCGCCGCGCTGTTGAGATTGACGGCCAGACCCTGATCTCGCTCCCGCTTCCCGAAGATGTCGCGAACCGCATGGGCGATTCTGAGAAGACCGCCCTTGGCGCCGTCGCTCGCCGTGACTTCCACGTCCGCGCGTTCGGCAAAGAAGGTCTCGACGCCGCCCTCTGGCAGGAAACCCAGCTCGAGACGTTCTACACCGCCGACCTCGACGGTGACGGCGTCCTTCGCGAGGCTGAGCTCGTCCGCTACCTCCGCGCCGCAGCAGGCGAACTCAACGCCGCCCTGCCTGCCTCCTAAGACGCCTTCGACGTGATCGCGTAGAGCGCCACGGCAGCGGCTGTGGCGACGTTCAGGCTTTCGACCTCTTTGGCCAATGGGATTGAGACCAACCGGTCGCAATGCTCGCGCACACCCTCACGAAGGCCTTTGCCCTCCGCACCCAGCACCAGGGCAATCGGCCCCTGCGCATGAAAGCCCGGCAGTGGCTCTGCCGCTTCACCGGCGAGGCCTGCGGCCGTGAAGCCCATGTCTTGAAGCGCCTCAATCGACCGGCTGATGTTCACCGCACGGATGATCGGAAGGCTCTCCAGCGTACCCGCCGCAGCCTTCGCCAGCGCCCCGGCCAGCGGCGGCGTCCGCCGGTCCTGAACAATCAGCGCCTGCGCCCGAAACCCTGCCGCCACACGGATGATCGCGCCAATGTTCTGCGGATCCGTCACCTGATCCAGAATGACCACCGGCCGCGGATCATCGCCTGAGCACACCTCCTTCAGCCGCGCCCGGGGCAGGGGGCTGAACCGCCCTGCCAGCCCCTGGTGCACAGCGCCCTCCGGCACCCGCTTATCGATCTGATGGGGCTTCAGCATCTCGGTCTGGCCCGGCACCTTGTGCCGCTCCGCCAGCCAAGCCGCCGCGTTCTCCGTCGACATGATCTCGAGCAGATCCCGCTTCGGATTCATCAGCGCCGCCAGCACCGCATGCCGGCCATAAAGCCAGACAGGCTGATCATCGCGAGGACGGGGAGGAGGGGTCGAGCGCCGCATCCCGCGCTCCTGCCGAAAATCCTCGTTCAGAGGAAGAGGAACCTGTTGCAGCGCTCCTGACTTTCCGCTAGCCCGCGGCCTCGCTCTCGGGCGGCCTATGGAGAGGTGGCCGAGTGGTTAAAGGCAGCAGACTGTAAATCTGCCCGCGTATGCGTACGCTGGTTCGAATCCAGCCCTCTCCACCATTCCTCTTTTGGGTCTACCGTTCGCTCTCGCTCACTGTTTGAGACCTGTTCCGGGTTCGAGCTTTGCTCGAAGCTCTCGATCGCTCCGTGTGCGTTCGGGTTCGGCCAATGTCGCTTCCAGAGCGGTAGCAGTGGCGCTCGCGCCGTAGCGTGCATAGAGCTGAGCGGAATGCACCTTTTTTGCGTTGGCGAGATGGGAAACCATGGGCCGACGCCTTCTCTATGCTTTTCGCGGAACACCATCGGGGGCGGCCTTCAAGCTCACGCCAATAGTGGCGGCACGTTCGTAGTCTCGTCAGGTTGCCAAAAAACGGG
>JBCCTF010000012.1:0-37519 GCA_039198765.1 Pseudomonadota bacterium | reverse complement strand
TAAGGCCGGTACTTATGATCCTTCCGGAGCGGAAACGCTCCGGCCTCATCGAAGCGCGTACCAAGCATTCTTGGTCTTAGGGCCCCAGTTCTCAATCCTTCCGGAGCGGAAACGCTCCGGCCTCATCGAAGCCTTGCGAGCGACATGAGTATTGGCTTTGATACGCATGCCCTTCCGGAGCGGAAACGCTCCGGCCTCATCGAAGCCTAGCGTACAGATCAAAGTCCGTTAGGAGCCTCTTACGCCTTCCGGAGCGGAAACGCTCCGGCCTCATCGAAGCATGCAGAATAACGGTACGACTCTCCAGCCTACCTCCAGCCTTCCGGAGCGGAAACGCTCCGGCCTCATCGAAGCGCAGAGATGTCGGCAATACGGTCCGCTGCCCCCCGCCCTTCCGGAGCGGAAACGCTCCGGCCTCATCGAAGCATCCTTGGCGACATGTTGGGGTTGTCAGGCCGCCAGCCCTCCTTCCGGAGCGGAAACGCTCCGGCCTCATCGAAGCGCGAGGGGTGTGCAGGCCCTTGAAAAGGGCGCTCGACCTTCCGGAGCGGAAACGCTCCGGCCTCATCGAAGCATCGGGCCCAACCACTGCCTCTTGGCCATCGACAAAAACAGCCCTTCCGGAGCGGAAACGCTCCGGCCTCATCGAAGCAGCCGAAGCAGAGTTCCGAGAGTACTTCGGAGACGACCTTCCGGAGCGGAAACGCTCCGGCCTCATCGAAGCGCCAAAAGCCGTGAGCCGGTCATCGCGGGACCGGTCCACCCTTCCGGAGCGGAAACGCTCCGGCCTCATCGAAGCACCGCGGTAGTCGGAGTCGACCGTGCCGGGCGTATTGCCTTCCGGAGCGGAAACGCTCCGGCCTCATCGAAGTGTCAGACCCGTGACGGTCGCTCCCGTGGCTGAACTCACCCTTCCGGAGCAGAAACGCTCCGGTCTCGTCAAATTATGTCTGCTCATGGATACTTTGAGACAAAGTCACATCTTCCATTAACCGCCTTGGCAAGGCCGATTGATCTTGACTGACGCGGGATATCTAGGAGGGCTTCGGAGGCGACTAGTCCTGTTGGAAAGCGGCAGCGATATCCTTCAGTGTCAGGAACATGCGGCGGTCATTATTCGAGAACGCTTGGAACCCCATGCGCGCATAGAAGGCTTTCCGCCGCTCGAACTGATCCTCGCCGTCATCATCGACCACATCGAGGATTACCGCCTTAAGACCGAGGGTGTCGCTGACGTGAAGAACACGCATCAGAGCGTCGGCAAGAAGGAGAACGCCGAGACCCTGGCCTTGATGCGCTTGATCAACGCAGATCATCGACAGATAGGCTGCAGGGATGCCGTGACGGGGTCCGCGTTTGGTTAGCGCTTCGGGGAGCCCCTCCCCTGTCAGCGCGTGAGCATTCAGCGCGTAATACCCAACCACCGCGTTGCTATCGCCTGTGCAGGCAACGAAGACCCGCGAAAAGTCCCCCTGCTGATGCTTCTTGGCTGTCAGCTTGAGGAAATTGTCGATCCGATCGAGTCCACACGAGAACGCCGTCCGATCATGGGTGTCCGGATCAAATGGCGTGATGACGTAGGATGGAAGCGCGCCGTCAGTCGGCACGTTGAACGCGCGCAGCATGCGCCTTCGCGGCCGCTTTCAGAGCGTCGGTTGGGTTGGCTGGCGCATCAAGCGCTGCCATGAACAGGTCCACGTCCTCAGGCGTGAGCGCCGTTGATTGGTGGTCGGCAATTGTCGCCAGCGCGCGCCCATAGGCGACACTGGTGACGAAGGTCGTCTCGTCCACCCCGAGGAGCGCTGCCGCCTCTTGGATCGCCGCTTTCACATGGGCCTTGGTGCGCTGCTCCATACGTGCATTCTTGGGCTCATCGATGGCTTTGGTCGTGTCCGTGAACGGCCGCATGGCGGGACTCCTTCGCTGACCTGGATATGTACGGATATCTGCCGGACATGTCAAGAATGTTCGTCGCAGAGTGGCTTTGAGAGAACTGTGGGCGCGCCGCTGACGCGGCGCGGCATTGTTTTCTCTTTCCCCGGGCAGGCCGGGGGCCCGGACGCTCGTTCCGGTAACCCCGGGCGCGGCCCGGGCAACCCCCTTTGGGTATGAAGTGTCTTCGTCCGACTGCGTCGTCCTACAAAGGGGGAGGTCTGTCTCAGTTTGTCTCTGCCCCTCTCCGCTCGTCTTTGACCCGGCCCCCCATTGCCCGGGGTTTCCGGCGCTTACCGAGCCCCCGCCGCCCTGCGGGGGAAAAACGCGGCGGAGAGGAGCGAGCGGTGATGAATTGCTATGAATTTAAGACAACTGCGTATGCGGAAGGGACCGGACAGGTTCCGGCCTTTGGCCGGGGGTTTGCTACCCTAAAGGAATGCGCGCCAGCGCTCGCAGCTGAGGTAATGGCGCGCGGGGCGGGGTTTTGCCCCCACGCCTTGATTATGACCTTCACGTCTTTTGGAGGGTCTGAAACCAAATTACATTCGCTTGTAGCCCTGATGCTAGCATGCGATTTGGCTAGCATTTACGGGCTTTGCCCCGCTCAAGTTGCGCAGTCTGACGATTGGTTGCTTCGATTTCCGCCGTCAGCTCGGCTTCTGCTGCCGCCAGTTACTACGGCAAAGACAACTACTACGCCCGCGGATCAGACGAACCTGATCCCTCGTCTTGGTTCGGCAAGGGTGCGAAGGCTCTCGGCCTATCCGGGTCGGTCGATGTCGCCACATTCGAGCGGGTCATGCGCGGCGAGACCCTCAATGGCCGAAGGATCGGTCAGCGCCAGAACGAGAGCTTCGAGCGGGCTGCTTCTCGCAGCCATCGACCGGGTATTGACCTCACCTTCTCACCATCGAAGGACGTGTCTCTGCTTCTCTACCTCGGCGGCGACAAACGAATCCTCGAAGCTCATCGGGCCGCCGTCGACACCACCCTGAAGTGGACCGAGAAGCACCTTGCCGCAGCACGGATCAGGTCGGGCCCCGAGCCGCCGAAACCTATCCGAACCGGCAACCTCGTCATCGCCAAGTTCGAGCACGACATTTCCAGAGACCGAGACCCGCAACTTCATACGCACGCCGTCGTCGCAAACATGACGCAGAGTGAGGATGGCAGGTGGCGGGCGCTTCACAATGAGCCGCTCTTCCAGCACGCCAAACTAGCGGGGCTCGCCTACGACGCCGAGATGCGCCAGCAGCTGCGCGGTCTAGGCTATCAGGTCAAACTCGATGATGGGCGCAATGGCAGATACTCCGTCATCGGCGTACCGAGTGAGGCACGAGAAGAATTCTCCCGCGGCCATATGCGGGTCGTTGAAGCCGCAGAAAAGCTGGACCACAACACACCAGCGACACGGAAAGCCGTCTCCCTCAAAACACGTCCGGCGAAGGTCGAGCTATCTCAGGAACAAAGGTCTCACGACTGGCAAGAGCGCGGAGCTCCGTGGAAGGAGCAGCTTGGTCGCACGATCGAAGCCGCGAAAGAGAAACAGGCGCTCGGCCGAATTGAACGCCCGCTCAGTACAGACGACCAAGCTTCGACCAAGAACCTTGGCCGCATAAGGCACGAGCTTATGCGGCGCTTCTTCAGGCCGACCCCGGCGCTGCAAGAACCGGGTGCAGACCCCTACCGAAGTCGCGGGCCTACATCTGATCGGCAGCTCTCAGCGAGAGCAGCGACGAGTTTCGGGCTTCGTCATCTGGAAGAGCGAGAAGCTGCCTTCTCGCTTCACCACGTCAGGCGAGCGGCTATCGAGCACGGCGCGGACGGCCTGACCCTCAAGGATATCGACCGTGAGCTGACGGCTCTTCGGAGGCGCAAGCTCGTTCGGACGAACTGCAGGGATCCGGACGCAGAAACCGTCACCGCGCGAAGCCTGCAGCAAGAGCAGAAAACTGCCGCACTCATCAGAACCGCAGGCCGAACCGATCCCCTTCTCCCAAAAGCGTCCTTGACCCGATCGCTGGAGAGCACAAACCTCACTGAGGGGCAGAAAGCGGCGATCACCACGATCTTCGCAGGCACCGACCGGCTTGTCGGGATCCAGGGCTACGCCGGCACGGGCAAGACCACCATGATGCAGCATGCGGCCAGTATCGCCGCCGATCTTAAGCCGCCCACTGACAAAGCTGGTCTCTCCATCCTCGGTTTGGCGCCGACGCACTCGGCAGCGCGCAGCCTCCAAGAGGGCGGCGGCTTCGAAGCGCAGACGGTGGCGAAGTTTCTGAGTGACCTACGTCGCGGCGAGGGGCCGAAGAACTTGCGGGACAAAATTGTGCTAATCGACGAAAGTTCGTTCCTCTCCACCAAGTCCATGAACCACATCCTCGGGCGGGTCCTGCCGCTTGAGCCTGCCCGTCTGATCCTCATCGGCGACCGGCGGCAGCACGGGGCGGTGGAGGCCGGGCGCCCTTTCGACCTCGCCCAGCGAAACGGTATGACCACAGCGGTGATGAAGGACGTGATCCGTCTGCCGAAAGACGATGTCCATCTCCATCAGCGCGCCGCGGTTGAAGCCGCTGCCGAAGGTAGAGTCGCACATGCGCTCAAGCGGCTCGAAGCAAACACGACCGAAGCGCCTGGCAAATTGGCTGAGACGGCAGCTGACAAATGGTCCGAGCTTGCATCGGAGAAACAACAACAAGCGCTGATCGTCGCCCCGGGGCACCGGCTCCGGAAAGCGATCAACGAACAGATCCGCGGACGTATGGCTGAAAGCGGTGCGCTCGGCACCGAGAGGACCACGCTCTCGACGAGTACCCAGAAGGACATAACCCGAGCGGAAGCGCTCAGTGCTCGCTCCTACCAGGAGGGCGACATCCTCTCGTTTCACCGCAGGGTCGACGCGCTGAACGTCAAATGCGGCGACAGCAGGACAATCGTTGCAATCGACGAGGCGAAAGGGACCGTCACGCTGAAGAACAGCCGCGGCGGCATTCAGACGGTGCCGATCCGTAAGCTGATCGGCAAGCGCGATGACCTGCCGTTCTCGATCATGACCAAGTCTGAGACTCAGCTTCGCCCCGGCGACCGCATGATGTTCACCCGCACGGCGAAAGAGAGCGGGATTGCCTCCCTCGACCGAGCCGACATCGTGCGGTTCGACGACAGCTCGGTCACCCTAAAGCTCGGCGGCGAACAGAAGAGCTTCAACCGAAGCGATCCGGCCCTCGCCTCCCTCACCCATGCCTACGCCGTCACCTCGCACGCCTCGCAGGGTCAGACAGCGAAAGACGTCATTGCCGTTGTTGATTCCTCAGAACGTCAGCTGACGAACCAAGCCGCATTCTATGTTGGTATCTCACGCTCGGCCGACACACTCGCGCTGGTGGTTGATGACAAGGAACGAGTGATGGACACCCTACACCGCAACACAGGCCTTAAGTCTTCCTCGACCGAAGCGGCAGCGCGGATGGAGAGCCTAACCAACCTCGACAAGGACCCCGTCGCGCACAACGCGGACCAAGGGAGCGGCGCGGAGAACACTCAAGAGAGCCAGGTGGCGCAGACCCAAGACAATCCCACAGAGGCTAGCCACGACGAACCCGACCGCGATCTCGGCACGGAGATGAGTCTTTAACTGATGTCGGAGAAGCAATACCGACCTTAAGCTGGATTATCGACCCAGTCCTCACGACCGTGGCGAATACGCAGTACAAGGATGTCCCGGCTCGGCTCGACGACGTACACGATCAGATGCGATTTGAAGCGATAGATCCGGACCGGCGGCGTGATCTCAACCCGCTCCCTCGCCGCCTCGGGAAAATGCGACAAGAAGGCGCAGGTCTTCTCTAAGTCCGCGAAATAACGCTCGGTGTGCTCGGCACCGTAGGTCTCAACGCCCTCGGCGTAATGAAGAAGGAGGTCCCGCTCGGCAACGCGGCTCAGCCGGTAGGCCATGCCTATCAGCTCGTCTTAGTCTGAGCTTTCGCTTCCACGAGGATGTCGGCGACAGACCTTTCGCTGACCCCGCTTTCCAGTGCCTCGTTCACGAGCGTCTGCATGCTAGAGATCTTGTCTCGGCGATCCTGATCCCGCCGGATGAGGTCGCGGACATAGTCGCTCGCGTTGCTGTAACGCCCAGTCTGGGTTTGTGCCTCGACCCAGTCTTTCATCGAGTCCGGCAGCGATACATTCATGGTAGCCATAAGCTTCTCCTCGAAAAACAGGATGGCACAAATTGGCAAAGATTGTCAAAGAAGGGGCAGTGCGTTCGACTGCCCGTGTTTCCGAAGATCCGTCGAGAGCACAAGCCTTTTGTTTTGACGCCAGGATTCTGGTATCATTCACCCATGTCTAATAGTCAGGACAGCACTCACCTCGAGAACGATGCGGCGCGTGTTGAGCGGCTCACACAGGCCCCTTGCCTGGATCCCGTCCTCAAGCAGCAGCTCGAAACGACTCTCCACGCGAGTTATGAATTCAACGCGAAATACGCCAAATACGGAGTCGTATGGGTTTGGTTGTTCTGGGCACTGAAGTGGGGCTTCGCCGCAGCGACCGCTGTGGCTCTTCTAAGTGGAATTGGACAACTCGTTTTTGTCAACGGTTATTCCCCTTGGATGGAATGGCTTGCGGCGGCCATCGGTCTCTCACTGGGTTTTGGATTCTTTAGCCTCTTCCATGCAGCTGTAAGGAAAGCGCAGGATACCGAGATGAAGATCGCAAAAGACTACCGCGATGCTATGAATAGACCTGGATCAGTCGTTTAGTCCTGGTCTAGTCTCTCCGCACCCGTCTCATAGTGTTCTCTTGTAGGAGATAGTAGTTGGTCGCTCGGCATCCTCTCCTCTGCTTGGCGTTGTAGCGAACCATCGACTGGCGCGCTTCCGATACCGGGGAGCGGCTTCGACTTTCGCCAAACGTTCGCGTAGTCGTCCGGCATCTCATCCGGCTCGCCGCGGGCGAACTCGTCCCACTCACCGTCACGGCTGTCCTGAACCCGCGATTGCACCGTGAACTTACGAAGCTGGCCGGCGCGCGACTGGTCCTGGGACGACCGCTCGACCATGGTCTGTGCGAAGTCAGCGACGGCTTCCGATTGACGTCTCACCCCGTCGGCGTGGCGATCGTCAAACTCAGCCGCCTCGAACCCCTCGATCGGTGGTGCAGCACGATAGTCCTGCGCACGCTGATGGTTTTCTGCGCCCTGCTCTTCAATCTCAGTAAAGGACGCTGGACCATCAATGCCCTCACGTTGCGGCATGACGAAGCCGCCGAGATCCGGCCGGTCCAGCAGCTCGTCGGCCTGGGTGTCGATGAACTCACGCGCCTGCCGCTCGACCCACAGCCGGTCAGCAAGATCGCCGGAGGTCCAGCGCCGGGTCGCTTCGTTCATCCCGACGGCGTGGCCGTCCCCCCGATCCTGACCGGCCATGTGGCTCAAGAACGCGTTGTCCCAGTTGGCGGTGAAGCCCGCCCCTTCCCGTTCGACATGGCTCGCCATCTCGCGGGCCGAGTTGGACCGCGCGGTGTAGCGCTCCTGGTCTTGGCTAGCGCTGTCCATCTCCTGAAGGTTCGCAGCGAAGGCGTCCCGCCAGCTCGATGACTGGCTCTGGCTAGCTGTCGCACTATCCCGGTCGAAGGTACTGACCACATCGTCGAAGGCCCGCGAGGAGGTGTTCGTACGGGATGCATCGAGCGCCGCCTCATAGATCTCGGCGCGCTTTGCGGCCCAGCCCGCCGAGCCCCTGACACCTGCCTGCGCCCTGAACTTCGGCAGAAGCGGCACCTCGAAGTTCTTGGACGCCGAGGCCTGCATATAGGCCTGGAAGGCGAACTCGGACTCCTTTCCCTCAGTGAAGCGTTCGGCGAAGCGGCTCGCATTCGAGACCAGTTCGTTGAAGGTCTTAGCTTGCCTCGTGTCGAGGCTGAAGCCGGTGGCCTCTTCAAAAGACCGCCCGTTCGAGACGTGCCAGCCCACATCGCCGATCTGGTGGGCGAGCGCCGAAACGGCCTTCGAGGAACGTTGCGCCGCACTGTCACGCTGCTCGAGGGACCAGCTGGCTTCGGACTGAAGAGCCGTCGCAAGGCCGCCCTGATAGTCCACATGGGTACCGCCCGAGGAGATGGCGCTGCGACCGTCATAGATCGAAGCCCCCGATGCGCTCCTTCGCATCCGCCCGCCTTCGGGGGTGTTCCAGGTCGCCTCGCCCGTGTCGACAAAGGCCGAGGTCGCCATACGGTTGCCGTCGATCGACGAGAAGCGGTGGGTGTCGAAGCTCGTACTGCCGAGAGAGATGTTTCCCGTACTGGCCTCACGAGCCGCCCCCTGTGCCGCGGTCTGGGCCGGGTGAAGCAGAGTCTGCGAGAGACCCGAGAACGCGGTCCCCGCTCCCTTCCCGATCGCCCCGGCAACGAAGGGGATCATCAGGGTCATGTAGCCGGCAATCATGGCAATGTCCGCATGGACCGCTTCGATCCCGGCCTGGGTGACAAGGGTGATCTCCTCCCCTGAGGTCGGCGTGTAAGCGGCGCCGAGGGAGCGTGAACCCGCCGTCCCCATCATGATGCGGTGAAGGATGACGTAGAGCGGCCCCCAGGCCATCAGCACCACGAAGCCGCTGACATAGCCTCGAAGGAGCCGGAAGCCCGACTCCGGGAGGAGGAACAGCGGAAAAAGGATCGGGAAGAGCCCGTAGAAAAGCGTCTCCGCCACCGTGCGGAAGAGCGGTACCCAGCGCTCGGCGAGCCGGGCACCCTCTCGGATCGCCCTTCCCTGCTCAGCCTCGGTTCTGGCCTGGCTGTAGGCGTCGAGGAGCGCGTCGGCCCCAAGCTCGGCTCCCTGGTCGCGGACGGATTTGTCGATGAGGTTGCCGAGGGTCGCTTGGCGGATCTGATCGGACGCCGCCCTTGCCGAGCCCAGGAAGAAGTCGTGGGCACGCGTCAGGGTGTTGAGCACCAGGGCCTCGGCCGCCGCTTCGCTGAGGCGCGGCGCTATCTGTTTGCCATAGATGCGGGCGATCCGGTTCGTCTCCGCCGCCCACTGACCATCGAGATCGATCGCGGCCTGGTCACAGGATTTGACGACTGTCGCCCCGCCGCTATTGACCCATTCGTAGAACCGCGCCGGGTTCGGCGGATGGGTGACGGTGAGGAACGCCCAGAGGTCGTTCGTCTCGCGTAGGTCCGTCACCGAGTAGCGGTGCTCGAGGAGGTCGTAGAAGACGCAGGTTCTGATGAAGCCCGACAGGTTCTCGCCGAAGACGGCATCGGTCACCTGGAAGCTCATCGCGTCCTTGAAGACTTTCGAGCCATAGATGAAGCCGTTCTCCTGACACTGAAGGTCACCTGGAAGCGCGAAGGCGACCTCGGTCTGTTCGGTGAACTCGTCGCCCACCGTGGTGGTGAGGCTCGCGACCAGCGCGAGACCTAGCGGCACGTTCGCTACCGTCGCACCGGGCAGCCCAGGATCGAAGCGGTCCACCACCTGGACCGTGGTCTTCGGGACCAGGAGGCAGAGGTAGATGATGAGCGAGGCTGTGAACCATCTGACCGTGGTCCAGAGATTCATCGAGAAGGCAGCGTGGAAGAGGACGAAGAGGAGCCCCAGGAGTAAGGACAGCCTCAACGCCGAAGCGAAGCTTCCGAGCCCGACCAGCGCCGCGACCGCGTTGAACATATCGCGGATGAACTCGCCGCCGCCATAGGTGATGACCTCCATCACGACCTCACAGACGAAAACGCCGGAGGGCGAGACGGATGACAGGAGCCAGCACGCGCAGAAGCGGAGCGTACTCCCTGTACGTGAGCATTCGAGCATGGTGGCGACGCATCAGCCGGCCGCCAGTCGGTGTTTGCGTAGGAGGTCATCAGTAGGCCGCGTTCTTGGAGAAGGCGTAGGCATCGGCGAGGTCTTTGGAGAGACGCCCCGCGAGCTGTCGCTCGATGGCCTGGGTCCGCGCCACCACCTGCTCGATCACTTGGGTCCGGGCATTGTTCTCGATCTGATACTGGACCAGGAACTCGCGCTGGCGCAGGAGCTGCGCCCGCCAGCTCTCGACGGCATCGCGGTCGCCCGAGGTCGCGACCGACCCCGCTTCCGACAGCATTTCGGCGTAATCTTCGAACAGGCCGTAGAGGAGGTCGACCGCGATGATCTCGGCATAGGACTGGATGGTCTGATCGGCGAAGACGCCCTCATAGGCGGCGTGGACATTGATCATCTTATAGACCGGCAAGGAGGTGACGTTCAGGAACTGCTGCTCCGCTGCGGAGAGCGCCGTCCGGGTCCGGACCTTGCCCATGATGTCGGCGAGCATCTGGCTGACGCGGGACCGGAGCCCGTCAGCAGCATCGATGGTGACCGTGCCGCCCGCCGTCGGGTTGAGGCACCGGTCCTCGGGGTCGCCGCCGTCGCATTCGTAGATCTCGACCGTACCGCCATCGAGAAAAGCCGCAATGACGCCGGGGTCGAGCATCTTGGAAGGCAAAAACTGATAGCTCTGCTGCGCGTCGTCATCAGCCCCGGCACGGAGGATCTCCGTCCCCGATAGCGTCATTAGGAACTGCATGAGCTCGCGGTCGCCTGAGCCCACCGGGTGCTTCTTCAGGGCATCCCAGGCAATGTTGATGTTCTGAGGCAGTGCGGCTTTCTCGTCATCCGACGCTCCCGCGAGAACGCTCGACCGTTCGCCCTCCGAACCGCAGCCATGACGGGCCGCCACCCAGTCGGGGTAGAGTCCGCGCCGGGAGGCCGAAGCCTCGCAGATCACCCGGCTCGCCTGATCCGATTTCGGCCAGACGGCAGCAACTGCGAGCTGACCACTCTCGCAGGAGTTCATGGCGAACTCGTTGATCCGTTGGGCGACCGACTGAAGCTCACCGACCTTCTCGGCGATCACTGGCGAGATGGTCTCAAGCGCCACCTGGAAGGCGAAGCTCGCGGCGTTGTTCGCCACCGACTTCATGAAGGCGACGAGTTCGGCGGAGTTTACGTAGGAGAAGCCGCCGCCATAAATGTCAATGCCGCCGCACCCCGCCCTGTAGCCCGGCATCTGGATATTGACTGGGTTCAGCGTCCTTTGCGGTGTACGGACATAGACATTGCCAAGGGTGTAGTAGCCTGCCCGTTGGCCTTCGAAGGAGGACGGCCCGGTTACGTTGGCAGCCACGCCGAGATCGTCCCAGAAGTCGTCCATGTGGCCAGCGACCTGGGCCGAAGCCGAACAGGCCGACAGAGCCAGCGCTGCGGTGGAACAAAGGACGGTGCGTAGCGATCGGATCATTGGAAGTTCTCCATTCACAGGGGTCAGCATCAATAGTCCTTGCCCGCTTCCGTCCGGGTTAGGACGAAGATGCGGTCTTCGAGCTCGGCCTGGCTGACGAGGCCGAAGGCGACGGGGGTGACGGCGCGGGTTTGGGTGTCGAAGAGGACGAGCGAGGGCGTCGGAGCGCCGCCGAGACCCATCCGGGCCATCTGACCGCTATCGCGCACGGCGTCCGGGAACTCGGCGCTCGGTCCACCATCGACGCTCACCGCCTTCACCGTGAGGTCATGGCGATCCGCAAAAGCGCGGAGGACCGGTGAGAACTCCTGACAGGCGAAGCAGCTCGCCGCGTAGAAGTAGAAGAGTCCATAGCGTTCGGAGAGGGCCGCTAGAGCTTCTGCCCTTTCTTCCTTGCGGCCGTCGAGCCAGGCGCGTTTGGCGTAGCCGGAGACGGGGCGCTGCAGATTGTAGTCTAGGCTCGGATCGGCCCAGAGGGCGCGGCGCCAGACATCGGAGAAGGTGCTGGCCCGATCGAGCTGCTCGCGCTGAAAGCGGATATAGGCGGAGACGCTCGCCGTCGTCGGGCGAAGCACGGCCTCCGCGCGTAGTTCTTCGAGTTCGGCTTGAATGGCGTCGACTTCCGCTCGTGCGGTCGGTATCCGCGCCGTAGAAAGATCAGCAGACTGTTCGTCTTTCTTCCCTTCTGGCGGACGACAGTAGAAGTACCGCCCCAGCTTCCGCTGGTCGCAGTAGAAGCCATCGGGTGCTCGCTCCTGCCCGCTGGCAGGCGGAGCGGCGAGAACCAGGAAAGCGAGGACGGCCAGCGCGCCGTCAGCAGTTCGGCGGACAGGCATAGCTCTCGATGATCTTGGTAGTGATGGCCTCGGCGGCAGCATCGCCGTCCGGCCCGGTGAACGCCTCAAGCACCCCGGCGTAGAACTCGGAGAAGTCCATGACGGAGAGGTCGAGGGACTGGAAGAGCGCCACGGTGTAGCCAGAACAATCGGGGCTCTTGGTGCTACCCCAGTCCCAGCCGACCTGCGGTCGTCCCTGCTCATGGATCAGGCGGGCGAGGATGCCGGAGAAACAGCAGAAGGTCTTGCGCTTCTCGAGGCAGATACCGAACAGCGTCTTGTCCGAGCAGTAGGTGCCGACATAGTGGCAGAGCCCGGCCTTCTGCCGTTCGGCAAGCGCCTTCTCTTCGCCGGAGCACTCGAAACCGATCTCGGTCAGGAAGCCATCATTCGAGCAGCAGTTCTTGAGACCCCCTACGAGCTTGTCGCATTTGGCATATTCGCCTGGAAAGATCTCGAGCGTTCCTTCGTCCACGTCGTCTTCGAGTTCGCCGAGCATGGCGAGCGCCGAGACTGCATCGGGAAACTCCGTGTTCTGCGGCCTCGTGAGCGTCTCACAGTCGCCATCGATGCAGTAGACGTCCTCTTCGCAGTAGCCGACCGCGCCCGGCGAAGTGCCCTCCACGGTACACTGATAGACATGCTCGGTGGTGCGGCAGGTGCCAGTGTCCTCATCGACCGACAGGCAGGTGGAGTTTTTGAGCGTGCAGCCCTCCGGCACGTCACAGTCGTCGACGCTGCCGCCGAGAGCTGCGCACTGATAGGACCGCTCGTAACGCCAGCAATCACGGAAGACCAGCACACCGTCGATGAGGCGCTCTTCGGCGGGCTCTAAGCAGGTCTCGCCCAGGAAGCTGCAGTTGGCGTCAACGTCCATCGTATCGCAGGCGGCTAGGTCCCAGCTAAAGGCAGGCGGGCCGGGGAGCGTTGCCGCAGCAGGCACACCGTCGATCTCGTCGACATCACAGGTGGCCTGCCAGATCTGATCGTCGCACATCAGGCCATCGCCGATCGGCCCGGTGCAGCTCGGCCCGTTGATCCAGACGAGAGGCCCGCAGCTCGGCTCGCTCGCAATGGCCCAGCAGTGGGGCTCCTGCTCCCAGGAGAGATCACCGGCGAGCCAGATGCCGCGGCATTGGTGGACATGCTCTGTACCAATACTGACCGTCAGCGAAACTTGGCAGCTCGAGGTGAACTCCAGAAGCGTCTCGCCCTCGTTGCAGGTGTAGCTGTAGGTGGTCTCGGTCCCGCCGGTGACTTCCGCCGTGCAGTCGCCATAGGTCCCGGCATATTCGGAGACGATGGAGGTGGCGTCCGCCTCGACGGAAAGGCCATTCGACGTCCAGGTCGCAAGCTCCTCCGGCGTCACGATCGGCCGGAAGGTCATCGAGTCGGTGATCGCCAGCGCTTCGGGGTTGAGGAGTGCGGCGGCAGCACCGGCGCCCACCAGTCCCGAGGGCGCTGAGAAGAAGTCCATCTCGGGAAGATCGGTGCCTGTGAAGCCTGGCACCGTGAGGGACGTCACGGACTGGGTCGCACCGCTCTTCACGTCCTGCTCCAGGCCGCCCGCCAAGGCTTCGGCCTCGGCTTTCGCCTCGTCGCGGTCCATCTCCTGGGCCGAGGCGGGTACGAGCACCGCGAAGGCGAAAAGCGCTGCGCCCATCACCGCCTTCCAGAGAGCGGCGAGGAAGGGCCATTTCGGGTGGGCCTGGATCCATGCGATCAGGGCACCGAAAAAGACAGTGAAGCAGGCCATGCCTTGAGGGCAGAGACACCGTTCGATCATAGTTCCCTCCCCAACCGGGCGAGGGCTTTCCCAGCCTCGGCGCTCCCCTCGTCGCCTTCTTCGACCAGCGCGGTCAGCGCCGCTTCGAGACTGACGTTTCCGGCGATGCGGTCATGGGGCGGTGGGGGCGCCGAGCAATCGAGGCCGTCGCATTCGGGCAGCGGCGAGGCCGTGGCGACGAAGACCGGCACCTCATGGGCCCCGAACACACGAAACACCCGCGGATCGATGACCACACCACCCAAGACGCCTTCGGCTTCGACCCCGATGACGGCCCGGATACGCCTTGCGGTCTCGGCCAGCGAGCCGCCCACGAAACCCCGAAGCACCACCGGCACTTCCGCCCGATGGGCGTCCTCGATCAGGCGTTTGAGGCTCGGCTCCGGCATACCGAGGCTCGCGAGAACGTAGACGCCGCCTTCTTCACCGGTCCTCGTTCTTTCGCGGACGATCCCGTCCATTCCGGCGACCATAGCGTCGAGATCGATGGGCCCGGTGCCGGTCTCGAGGCCCGGAACCTCCCGCGAAAGCACATCGTCGGTGAGTGCCTGCGCTTCCTCGGCATAGGCTTCGGCTTTGCCAGCGACTGTAATCGCGAAGAGGCGTGCCTCTTCCTCCGCGGCTTGGATCGCTTCCTCGATGGCCTGTCGATCGATCTCCTGATCGGGTTCCGGCTGCACGAGCAGAGAGGTCGTCAGTAGGCCGATGGCCGCGAGATTAGAAGACACAGCAGTTCTCCTTCTGCCAGACGAGAAAGCCGTAATCCTCACCAATGACGGGGATAGTCTTGCCGGCCTCGTAGAGGACGTTCGAGGCACCGATGGTCGGGCAGGACCAGCGTCCGGCGACGTTCGGGACGGGGTTCACGAGCTGAAGCCGGTACTCCGACTTCTTCATCATCGGATTGGGCAAGTTCTCGCAGACGAACCCTTCACTCGAATGCTGCCAGGCGATGCCCTGGCGGTGCAGCTTGAAGAGGAAACGCTCGGCGGCGAGGCTTGCACCCTGAACATGTCCGTACTCGGCTGAGATGTTCCCATCCATCGGGTACATGCCGCCATGGCACCCCGCGCACCAGAAGAGCTCATCGAGGGGGAGGCCCGCCGAGGCGGCCGTGCAGTCAGCCGCGCAGGCCGCGACGGCAGCCGTGTTGGCGAAGAGCGCCACCTCGGGGTTCAAGAGGAAGGTCAGCTCGTCATTGTTCCAGAGGGGATCGATCTCGGTGAGGTAGAGAAGATCGAAGTCCGAGATCTGCATGCAGCCGAAATCCGTGAGGAGTTCGAGCCAGTAGATGAGCGGATAGGCGTAGTAGTGGACGTGCCAGGAACCGACGTCGTCGCCATTGTCGGACTGGCCGGAGGACTTGCCGCCGATACCGAGCCCGAGATCGATCCGTTTGCCGCCGAGATTGACGAGCAATAGGGCTTCTTGGTGACGTCCATGAGCCGGGTCGGCTCCCAATAGCCGATCGAAAGACCGACGCGGACGTAAGGCGGCACGTCGATAGGACAGACACAGATCGGCGAGGCGGGGTTCTTCGTATCCGGTCGGTCCGAGGGCCAGATAGGGACCGCGCCGAGAGAGATCGGGAACAGGCAGGACCAGCAGATATCGGTGACGGGATTGACGAAGGTGCCGCCACACTGAGGGGCTTCGGCCTTCGCTGGCGAGGCGATCAGGGCAGCTAAGGCTATGGCCAGAGCGAAGAAACGTCTCACGGCAGCACCTCCTCAACGAGAAGCGTGCTTCCGTCCCTGGTGATCCTTGCAGGCACCTGGGTGATACCGAACCGGCCCGTCAGCTTGCCGCTCTGGTCGAAGAAGACCTGGCGCTCCCAGGCGCGGCTCAAATCCGCGACCGGCCCCGCAACGAGGATCGGTGAGACGATCGTCTGCCTGCTGTTCATTTCTGCTTTCACCCAGGCGATTTGTTCGGGATCATCCCCGTCGAAGAAGACGAGGCTCTGGTGGAGCGGCGTGTGGTCGAGCGGGTTGAAGCTGTCTCCCGCTCTGCCGAGCACCGTCCCGTCCGGCGTCACGATGTCCCGCGCGAGGGTGATGGTCGGATCATAGGTCCAGCGCCGGGGCTCCGCGGTCCTTGCAATACCGGGGACCGCAGGCGGCCTCTCCGCGGAGGCCATCGCACGCTCGGCGAGGCGCCGGTTGATCCGGTCCACCTCCCCCGCCGCTTCGAGGCGGGCGAACCTACCCGCGATCTCGGCGAAGAGATCGGTCTCGATCACGGGGAAGACCTCGCCGCGGCGACCGAGGTCCTTCGCCGCCGCCTCAGAGGATAGGGCGAGCGACGCCGCGCACGCGATCACGCGCCACATAGCCAATCTCCTGATATCTGGAATCGAACGAGTCTTTATGGGGTGTCAGGACGAAGTAATGACCGTCCGGTACAACCCCGCAGGGGCCAAGGGCAAGAAGGTCGCCCTCCTGGCTCACCTCTTTCGCGATAGCGACGACCTCACCGCCGATTGAGAAAGCGCGGCCTTGGCACGAGACGAAATCCCCCGGCCCTGCCGCGATCCGCTTCACGAAGGCGACGTTCTGGTAGTAGGGGTTCTCGGGCGGAATGAAGTCGATGAAGTCCCCCACCTGCGGCTCGGCACGCCGGTCCACGAGGAACGCCCAATGCGGCAGCGACCCCGTCCAATTGATCGTGACGTACCAGGAGCGTTCATAGGCGAGAGCCGCTTTCGCGGTGCCGATCGCGCCGAGAACCAAGGCAGCGACCCCGAGGCGCCGCCACGTCCGGCGGGTGTTCGTTGCCGTCGTCATCGCTTACCTCCGAAGGCTTCGCGGCCTAGCGTCTCGGTCGCCGTCTCCAGACGGTTCAGTTCGCTCTGAAGTCCCGAGAAATCGCCCGGCGCTGGTAGGGTCTCACCGCGGGCGGCCGCGCGGCGCTCCGCTTCGGCGCGCGCCATACCGCGGACATCTCGGGTGAAATCCGGAGCACCGCCCCCGAGGACGGCTTCGCCAGCAATGACGATGACGCTATCCTCCGAAGCCAGCCGATCCACAGCTGTCTGGAGCGACGCCAGATAGTCGGCGCTGCGCCGCTCGGCCTCGGCGGCGGTGATGTTGCGACCGATCATCGAGGTCATGTGCTCTTCGATCAGGGTCTTTACCGAGACCGAGACGAAGACGGGCGGCTCAGGCTGACGAAACGTCTGGACGAGTGAACCGGCACTGAAAGCGACAGCGAGACCGGCCATAGCCAAGGCTCGCCAGTCCGTAGGCGGCCGATAAAGAGAAATAGCCCGCTCCGTCATGCCCGTCTCCGTTCCCAGAGCCGGTCGATGACCCGCACGATCACCACGAGGCAGGCGGCGGTGAATAGCGCGGTCCCGGCGAACCAGGCGAAGGCGTAGGCCCGCGACGGCTCGGCCTCGATGAGGCGGCCCGCGAAGTTGTGGACGAACTGCGCCGTCTTCATCGGGTCGAAGCCGCAGAGCAGAAGCACAGTGAAGACCAGGAGCCCGAGGGTGAGAAGGACCGCGTGCAATCCCTCACCGATCACAAGCCCGGTGAGATGGAGAATACGAGGACGGTTACGCCGCATGGACCGCCTCCCCTTGTTGGTGACCGAAGGCGAGACGCTCCACGGCCTCGGCGGTGGTGAGGCCTTGCTGCCGCAGCGCCTCAAGCTTCGCGAAGACCTCCGCGTCGGACGAGAAGAGCGTCGCCGAGAAGGGGTCGAGAACCAGCCGCCCCACATGCTTGCCGTGGGGGCCCATGATCAGCATTTCGGAATACTCACCCGCGGAGACCGTCAGGGAGCGAATGATATCGGCCGTGGTATCGTCCACCGCTAGACGCTCAGACTTTTTCACCTGGGCGATGGCTTCGGGCTTGAGCTTCAGGACCACGGCCCAGTCGGCGTTCTCGAAAGCGGCCTGGGCGCCTTCGGTGCGGTAGTAGTCGTCAATGCCTTGCGTGCCGGTGATGATAGCGCCGCCGTATTTCCGGCAGCGGCGCGCGAACCCTGCAATGAAGTCGCCTGCCGCGCCCTTGCCTAGGAGCGCCCAGGCCTCGTCGATGACCAGGGCTTTCTTCAGCCTGCGGTCCTTGATCATCATTTGGTTGATGAGGAACATCAGGGCGAGCATGACAACAGCACGAAGTTCCGGCTTGCCGTCAAGGTCCTTCATCTCAAAAACCGTCAACGGATTATCAATCGAGAGGGACGCCTCACCGTTGAAGAAGGGGCCATAGAGACCAGCACTGGTGTTGGGCTTAAGCGCGTTGGCGAGCGCTTTGCCGACCCCCTCCTCCTTTTCGAGATAGCCGGCGACGTCGTCGACGCCCGCCTTGCTGCCCTTGGCCTTCCAGCTCGCCGTGACCGCACCATCGATGAGGCCGCGCTCTTCGGCAGTCGCTTTCTCGTCACCCTTCGCCATCTGCTCGATCATTGAGCGAACAAGGGTCAGGCTCTCGGCTTGGTAGTCGCCATCCTTCGAGGCCTTGCGTTCATCAAGGAGCGAGAACGGGTTGAGGCAGATATCGGCGTGAAGTGTGAACTTGATATGCGCCCCGCCAAGGGCCTCGCACATATGTTTGAAGCTCTCCCCGTCATCGACCACCGTCACCCAAGCCCCACCACCGCGAAGGCCGGTGACCAGCTCCTGCATCAGGACGGATTTACCGGACCCGGAAGAACCAATGATGGCGACGTTGTGGTTCCCCTCCCCCTGATTGCCAAACGGCGACCAATAGAAGGGCTGACCGCGCCTTCCGATCAGCATGAGGTCGGGGCGGGAAACGCCGAGATACTCGCCCTGAAGTGGTGCCACCTGGACGCAAGTATCCGTCACCATGAACTTCAAACGTCTGATCTTTTGAAGGTCCTCACCGAGACCGTCGCCCAAGGTGAGCGGCAGGCAGGCCGAAAGCGTCTGGCTACCGACGAAGCGGTCTTTGCCGAGCTCCCAGCCTATACCCCGATAGATTGACCGAACCGCCCGCTCCGACGCATCGGCATCGTCCTCCGGCGAGAAGGTCACGAGGAAGTAGCCGGCCCGGACCAATCGTGAGCCTTCGCGCACGCGCTCCCTGACCCACTTCCAATCATCAGCCTTCACCGACAGCTCAGGCATGAAGCGAGCAAAGTTGGTCCCTGCCTGCTGCTCGGCACGCGCGAACTTTGCGCCGACGAGATCGGCACCCGCCGTCTTCGAGCCAAAACTGATCGCGAGGCAGGAGAGGACCGGACAGGGAAGCCGAAGCTGGTCGTTAAGAAGGTGCCCGATAGCGCCCGCCATCCCGCCCTGGTGAAAGCTCTCAGGGAACCGCCGGGCCGAGAAGCACCTGGTCTCGAACCGGTCCTCGCGGAAGGTCTCGAGACCGCTTCCCTCAGGGCCTGCAAAGGGCGAGCGGTCGGCGGGCGCGATGGTCTCGAAAAGGAGCCGGTCCCGCTCGATCCGGCAGAAAGTGTCAGGGCGGACGATCTGCCGGTCAATGAGTTCGGCCTCGTCATAGACCTGATCCGACGCGCTGACGCCGCGGCGGGGGTTCAGGATGTCGCCCACCAGGCGAATGAGCGCTTGTGGCGGCAGCACCCGCGAGGCGATGCCAAGGGATTTGAGCGACTGAACCACATTGGCTCGGAGGGCTATGAGCTGCTCGCGCTTCTCCTCGGTCGCCTCACCATCGAGACCGAGGGCGAAGAACAGACGAAACCGCCGCGGAAGAAACGGTGCGTGAGCGGACAGACCTTCGAAGGCGCCGTTCCTGAGATAGGCCACCCGGTGGAGTGCTAGCTTCTCGAAAACTGCGTTCTCCCCGCCTCTGGCCGCTGCCCAGCTGTCAAGAACAGCCCCGACCCGCGGGCTCGCCCACGAGATGATTTGGAGATACGCACCGTCCGGGATACCGTCGGAGAGCATCTCAGAGAGAACAGCGACCACCGTCTCATCGGCACCGAGGAGCGGGACCACTTCGAGGACCCAGCCCGTCGAGTGAGCGTTGAGATAGAGATCGTCGTCCTCGCTATAGAGCCTGTAAGGCAGAAGCTCAGTCAACCGGTCGAGGGTGGTTTCTCTCCGGACACGGTCGAAGAGCGAGCCCTCTCCAGTGAGTGCCGCGCCGAGACGGTCGACAAAGGTGAGAGGAGCGCTAGTCATTGGCCATCCTCCTCATGTGCCTGCGGTTCCGCTGGAACCCAGCGTCCTGACGTCATAACGGCGTAGATGACCCGTGCCTCATGGTAGTGGCCGCTGGCATCGACGCGGGGGGCAAGGACGATCCTAGCGACTTGATCGGCGGTTCGGGCGGGAGCCGGCGCGCCCGCAACTCCGCCGGAAGGCTGACCCGAGAAGACGACAGGAGCGGCGTCTTCTCCCGTGCTCTCTTCCGTCAGCCCGGCGTCGATCGACGTCGTCGTGGCGCAGACGCCATCGACGCGAGGGCAGGTCCAGGTGCCGGCAACATGTTCGAGTTTGACCGGGCTAGTGCAGGCGGTCATCAGAAGGACAAGACTGATGATAGGTTCTCCACGGATCATTCTTCCGTCTCCTTCGCTTGATCAATCCAGGTGCGCAGGGTCTCGATGTCTTGGAAACCGGACAGCATGGCACCATCGGACCGCACGAAGGTTGGGGTGCCCCGAACGCCTAGCGCCTTCGCCGCTGCTCTCGCCGGGGTGACGATATCCCGGTCGCAAGCCTCAGTATGAATAGAGCGTGTACGGTAGTATGTCTCGATTGCCCCAGCGGGATCATC
Source organism: Pseudomonadota bacterium (assembly GCA_039198765.1). GTDB lineage: Bacteria > Pseudomonadota > Alphaproteobacteria > Caulobacterales > Parvularculaceae > Parvularcula. The sequence goes on along the minus strand of JBCCTF010000012.1, from coordinate 16,950 downwards.
AGCGCATCCGATGGCGCGGCTGGCTTCTTCCGAGCCCGCCCAGCCGATCAAGAACTCGTGGGCTTCGATATCAGGAGCGTCCGAGAGCGCTTCGGACAGGCGACGACAATAACCGCAATGAAGGTCGGAGAAGACAGCAATTTTCCGTGTGCCGCCTTCATTCCGAACGATCGCCGCTTCGAGAGGTAGATCCTCAAATCTGACGACTGACCTTGTGACGGCCACAGGCTCCGGTCCAAGCCCATGGTCCGGCGACAGCAACGCCAGCGTCTCCGCTGTGAGGTCCTTCCCCGCTTCGAGATCGTAGAGCCGCCCGATGAAAGCATGACGAACATCCCGGTCGATATAGAGCACTGTCTTCCCAGCGATGACCTGACACAGAGGACCGAAGCCATCGCAGTCGACCGCGTTGATCCGGCTCTCGCCGAAACGATCGGCCACGGACTGATAGATATCGTTGTTGGGAGGTGCAGCTGCAAAACTCCGTGTCACGAGCATGAGGAGGACAATGATCGTCCCAATCCCCATAGCGATAAGTGCGTCTTTAGGCTGTTTGACTATCCAAGTCTTTAGGCGCTCCATGTAAGCCTCCAATATTGGTCGTGGCGGGAGAGAACCGCGAGGGAGGCCCCGCGGCGAAAAGTTCGGTGAACCGTCCCCGGCATCTCGTCCGTTCTCTGACCGATGATACGAACAACGAAACCGAGAGACTTAAGGAACAAGGATCGCAGGGCGCGGCGGAGGCGGCGTACGGGGGGTAGTCCTGCCGCCTCTTTCGGGGAGGAAGGGCACGACGCGCCCTGCGAAACTGATGCGCTGAGGAGAGCCATCACCGCTCACCCCGCGCGAAGAAGCCGGAGAGGAAGACGATCTCGACATCGACGCCCGTGGGCATCTCGATCACCGGCTGGTACTGCTCGGCCCGGTCGATGAGGTAGTCGGAGACGGTGTCGGCTGCGGTGGAGAGGCCTTCACCAAGACCGCCTGCGGCGATCTCACCGGTAGAGAGTTCCCGGTTCGTCAGCACCGTGGTGCCGCCGGAACCGATGGCACCGCCAGCGCCGAGGGCGAGGTCGGTGTTCCGCGAGATACCGCGACCGAAGCCGCCGATGATACCGGCGACCAGCGCCTTCTCGACAATGTCGCCCTCGCGGGAAACGACCCGCCCGCGGATGCCGACCTTGCCGAGCTGAGCCACATAGCCTTCGACCTGGCTCTCGGCGATCTCGCCGCCGCCCCGGTCACAGGTGATCTTCTGAAGCTGGACATAGACCCGCTCGGACGCAAGTTCGGCGTGGGCCGCGCCATTGACGAGACAGCCGGTGAGGTCGGTGTCGAGGCGCTGCCCGTCCTGAAGGACGGAGAAGGCCGGGCCGGTGATCCGCAACAGGACGGGTTTGGGGTCGGCAGAGAGGCGGACCCCTGTCGACATGTCCACGCCGACGATGACGTTGGCCCTCGCATAGGCGTTGGGCGGGACGTAGTCGCCGTCATCCGCATCGTAGATCGCCGGTCGCAGCACCTTGGTGTCGAGAGCATCCTCAGCGGAAGCGAAGGTCATGATCTCGACGGTGCGCGGTACCGCCGGCGCAATGGGGAGAGGCGCCGCCCCTGGGACTTGAGGTCCAATCGGGACGACGCCCCGCTGCACGAAGGGATCGCCGCCGGCAGGGCGTGGGCTTTGCGGCGAGGGTAGTGCAGCATTCGGGGAAGAGGAAGAAGAGGGTTCGCCCGCGACCCGCGCGGCGAGGTCCTCGACCATGGCCAGGGCGTCGTTGCGGGTCTTGTCGAGTTCAGCGCGGGTGCCTGCCAGCTCGCGGTCCTTCTCGGTCAGGATGGCGGAGAGACGCCGGACCTGTTCTTCGAGGGTGCCGACCGACTCCTCAACCGAAGCGAGACGCGTACCGGTCTCAGAGAGGAAGTCATCGCCGAGACCTGGCGGGTTGATGACGTCGGTCATGGCGCGCCTGCGACGCAGATCCTCCGCACGCGATTGGTTGTCCGAACCTTCGCCCGAGAAAACCCAGAAGCCTGCAGCGGTGACGGCCAGGGCGGACGCTCCGCCGAGGACGAGCCGCTGGGCGCGGCGGCGTTTGAGGTTCTCCTCGCTCATGACGCCTCCCGCGAGATGACCAGCACGCGGGCGCGCGCTTTGGCCGGAAGCTTGGAGGGCCCTCGTACGGTGACGGCGATGACGCCCGGTGCCATGAAGGCGGCCTCATCAATAGCAACCTTACCTGGGGACGGGTTGCGGACGGAGAAGACGCGACCGATGAGCCGTTCACCGCGATAGGTGCTGACGGGACGAATGCGGAGAGACCCTGCTGCCCGCTCTCGCGGTGTGGGGCGGCTGATGTCGTACCCATCGGCGAGAGCACCAGCCCACATCGCACGGATAAGCGTGACGACGGCTTCGTCCTCCTGCGAAGCAAGGACGGGGCGGTCCACACGCTCACGTCCCAGCTCAGGGTTGCGCACCATGATCTGGGTGGAGGGTGTCGCCTTGGCGGCCAGCTCGATTTGATACGTCGCTCCGCTCCGCGTCGTGACGAAAAAGCTGGCGGCTCCCACACGGGAGTGACGACGTGTGCCGTCGAGCGAGATATAAAGATCGCCCGTGGTCGACTCGTGGGCAACAGAGAAGCCAGCGCCTTCCCCGCCCGTAGCCATCTGCACCGAGGCTGCGGCATCGCCGAGAAAGGAGAGCCGCGTGACGCCAGTCTCGCTAGCGTAGCCGCTGACCGTGCCGCCATCGGTGGCTTCGACAATCTGTTCGGCATAGGCCTCTGCTACCATCACGACAGCACAAGAGATAAGAGCAGTACGGATCATCTTTGGGCCTCTGATGCGGGTTTGAGGAGTGGTGAGGTCTGCGCCTGAGAGGCATCCAGTTCGATTGGATAGAAGTCCTCAAGCCAGAGGCGCATGGACTGGTAGCGCCAGTCCGCGGCGTAGATCGTTCGCTCGGTCTTCACCCGATCGGGGCCCAGATAGGTATGAAGCTCGCCCCTGATCTCCGAGGTCAGCCGAACGGGATCGACGAAGATCTCGGTTGGGTAGAAAACGGTGGAGGACTTCGTGGCAAGAAGCCGCCGCTCGGTGGCCATCAAAGCCGCCTCGATCTCCCCGTGGGAGGTCGGGTGCGCGAGGCGCAGGATGTTGTCCCGAAAATAGCTGAGATTGTGCGGGTGACGGTTGAGGAACAGCCCGGCGACGTCACGGGTGGTTTGCTCGAGATATTCGGGGCTCGGGGCCTCGGTGGTGATCGCCGCGTCCGCCTTGAGCGTCGGCGTTAGGATAACGGTCTCGCCCTTGCTGGCGATGACATAGGCCTGAAGGGCGGACCCTAGGCAGAGTACCATTCCCGCGACGGCCAGCATGTTCCGCTGACGGAGAGCCGTCCGAAGGCGCGTATAGGCGACATTCGTGTCCATGCCCCTACCCCGCCAGTTCGCGTTTGTAGGAAGGCAGCGTGCGTTTGAAGGCGAAGAGCCCCGAAGGTAGCGCCCAGTAAGCGGCAAAACGGACGACGGAGAGGCTCTCGCCTTTCTTGAACCGCTTGATGAAGTAGACCCCAAGGAAGCCAGCGATGATGCCTTCGACGAAGCGGGAGAGAAGGATCCCGATCATGAAGCCGCCGATCAGAATGATGAACTCGTCAATGGTCCAGAAGGCAAGCTTCTCAGGATCGTCGAGGGTCGAAGGGATGCGGTATCGATCAGACTGCGTCATAACCAAATGATCGCGCCTCGCGGTTCTTCCGAAAACGTGGCTCCCCCTGCCGGGGCCAGAGCCTCGCCTTTGCTTTCGGCCGCGTGCTCGATCGCGCTCCTTTTTGCTGAGGGGGCCTAGAGCCCCGGTTGGTAGATGGGAGGGGTTAGATGATCGCCGTCACGGAGGACTGGACGATGGGGCCGCCGATACCGGCAGCAACGCCGACCGCGATCGGCACACCGACATGGCCAAGGGACCAGCCACTCGTCGCCATACGGACGACCCCGTACATGAGCGAGACCAGAGCTGCGAGCTTACCGGCCGAGCCGTTGATATAGCCCGCCACCGTGGTGACCGCGGTATCGAAAGTGGTGTCGGCACCGGCCATGGCGGCGCTCGAAAGAACCGCGAGGCCGACGACCAGAAGGGCCACGCCGACCACACCTTGTGCGGACCGTTCGATCCTCTGTTTGCTGAGAGTGAGTTGCATAGATGCTCCGTTTGCTGATGCCGCCGAACGCCGACGACGAAGTCATGAAGCACCATGAAACGAAGAAGAACAAGAGCAGAACATCGAAGGTTGCCATGCCCGATCGGGGCGAGAATTTCCACCACGGGACGAGACTCGCGCTCGGCGATGCAAGCGCCCGAAGACCACGCGTCAGGCGCGAGACTTGCGCCGCCATGGGGCGATCTTGATGCTCCGTGGGCAGTGTAAATTGCTGGTTTGGCAGCTGACTTGCCGTTCCGGCATGAGTAACTTTCGGTAAGGTCTCGTCTGGGTGTTCAACCAGCAGCTTGAAGGGTTGCGCCGTCGAAGCCGAGCGGCGTGCGGCCGACAGGTGAGCGGCGCAGGGTGAGACCCACTGAGATCGGGTCCCTACTCATCAACAGAGGCTGACCCATCTCCTCGAAGAATACGCGAGAGCGAAACGACCCTGCAAACGCCTCAGTCGCTACCGTTCGTGAAGTCGGAATTGCTGATTCATCTTGCGGACTTGGCTCAATTTGTTCACATTCTGTTCTCCACAGGGCGTGTGGAGGAAGAAGGAAATGGAGCAACCAGATAGAACCCCTGACGATGCGGAGATCGCGGAGCTGATCGGGAAGGAGATCGCCCAAGCGCGGCGGCTCAAAGGATGGAGTCAGTCTTTTCTCGCGAAGAAGGTCGGTCTCAAGAACGGCTCCACGATTCAGCGCTTCGAGGCTGGCGAGCGGTGCCCAGGCATTGGCCGACTTCTGAAGCTGACGAAGGCATTGGACCTTCCGGTAGGCAGAATCATCGCAACGCTCCTTCAAGATGATCCGGAGCAAAGCGTAGCAGCCGATCGCAACAAGGCTATCGCCCGTGCACTGATCATGGGCGAGGCGATCACATCGTCTGATCCGGCCATGAAAGAGCTCGTCGCCGAACACATTGAGCATCTCGACAAAGACGAGATCGCTATCGCGTTGTTGCGGCTCGTAAGAGCTGCATAGCGGAATCCTGCCTACCAGTCTTAGGCCGCACCAGTAGATCATGCGTACACAGAATTCTGCGATGGCTATTCGTGTAGCCCTCCCGGTCGAGTGTTGTCCCAGGGTAAGTACCGAAGCTGCGGCCCCTCATCGCGACGAACAGATTGTACCATTCCACAAAACAGACGAGCTCCGATATCGCTCGCTTGTTGCCGCCGCAGCTTTTGCGAAGGCTGGAGCGGGAAGCACAGCTCACCGGTTCCTCGCCCGCCGAACTGCTGATCAAAACGCTCGATGAAGCTTTGCAAGGCAGCAGTAGACAGAACCTGATCGATAGCGAGCAAAACCTTCTCACGCCGAAGCAGGCGGCGGCGATGTTGAACCGCTCCGTCTCAACCCTGGCAAAAATGAGATGCTCTGGAGAGGGGCCGACCTTCGTCAAGCTGGGAAGGAGGTCGGTGGGCTATCGGCGAGAAGACCTTGCTCGCTACATCGAGGATCGCCTCAGAGGAAACACGTCGATGGATGCTTGTGGGTATCGGTGAGTAGATCGCGCCCGCTCACTATATGCTCACTACCGCAAAATCAACGCTCTCAAGAAGTCCTCTAAGTCTTTGATTTTGCTGGTACCGCCTGCTGGAATCGAACCAGCGACCTCTTGATCCACAATCAAGCGCTCTAACCAACTGAGCTAAGGCGGCACATAGGGCTCACATTGCGTGAGCCAGAACAGCGTCTATAGAACGTGGAGACCTGTGCGTCACCCTTTTTGTGGAGGGTGCTGATGAGTCAACAATTGCTGCCCATGCGGCGAGTGACTTGGCGGAGGTTGTTGATCCGCGTCGTGCTGGCGGGGTGGGTGGAGGCGAATTCCGGTGGCCTGCTTGAATTGGCTGAGGCTTGCGCCATTTTCATCCAGAACCGTACGGACTCGCAAATGTCATAGCCTGCGCTCTGCATATAGCGCACGCCGCCGGTGTCGGCTTCGAGTTCATGTTTCCGGCTGAATGGTAGGATCGCGCCGTAAAGTGCACCAACCCCCAAGGCCTGGGCAGCTGCGTTGCTGCGCCCCTCGCAATCGCGGTTGCCGTCGCATCCCGATCCAAGCGCCACCGTGGCACCGATGATCCCCACTGAGGCGAGGACATTTTGGCTGTAGCGCTCGGCCGAGTGGCGATACTCCACATGGGCGATTTCATGGCCAACCACGGCGGCGAGCTGCGCATCATTGTCCATAATATCCATAATGCCGGTGTGGATACCGATCCGGCCGCCGGGCAAAGCGAACGCATTGAGGCTCTCGTCTTCGAAAACCAGATACTCCCAGGCCGCCGGATTCTCGCCAGCAGACCTTAAGAGCGCAGGGGCCACGCGGTTGAGACGGGTGGTGTAGCGCGGATCAGTGGAGACCCGCTGCTTTTGCTTGATCTGTTGCCAACTCGACGATGCGGCTTGCGCCATGTTTTGCTCACCGCTGACAATGAATTGGCTGCGCCCAAGCTCAGGGTTGTAGGTGCAGGCCGCAAGCGCCGCAGCGATCATGGGTACAAACAGTTTGAAGTGACGCATCATCGCGAAGACATTCCCCCTTGAGCTTTCAACTTCACGGGCACCGCGAACACGGTGTCTCTGTTCAACATCGTTTTAGCGCTTTTGGCGCAGTCTGTCTTCCGGTCAGCGGCTTTCGTCTTCAGAAACTGTCGACTTGGAAAGCGCAAGCCTTCCGCCATCGACCACCAGAACTTGCCCCGTGATGAAGGACGCGCCTTCGGTGCTCAAGAAGTGTATAGCGCTTGCGACCTCTTTAGGTTCCCCGCGGCGGTTGAGCGGGATTTGCTCGATCGAGGCTTTGCGCTGCTCGGCGGTTTTGACTTCGGTCTCGCCAAGCAGCTCTTTGACACCGCTGATGCCAACGGCATTGGCCCGCGCGCCATAGGGGGAAAGGGTCATGGCCACGGCTTTGGTCAGTTGCACAACGGCCCCCTGGCTGGCTGCGAAAATCGCGTCATCGGCATTGGCCGTCATGGCCTCAGTGGAGACGACATTGACGATCGATGCCGACCGCGCCGTGTCCACACCGCCGTCATCGGGCGTCTCCGCCTGGCGGATGAACTGCCTGGCCACGGCTTTGTTGAGAAGGAACGCCGCGCGCACATTGCGGTCCATCATCGTGTCGAACTGATCTTCGGTGGTCTCTAAAAAAGGCCGCGCCTCGAAATGGCTGGCGCAATGGGCGAGCACATTGACCGCGCCGAAGCTGTCCAAAGCTTCAGCCATCACATTGTGCACATCCAGGGCCTCGTGCAGGTCCGCTGCGATGAAGGTGGCATCACCGCCGCGGGCCAGGATCTCGTCTTTCACCGCCATACCGCTTTCGCGATCGGCATCGGTAAGCACCAAATGATCGGAAGATTTGGAAAATTTAAGGGCCACGGCACGGCCCAGACTGCCCGCAGCACCAGTTACAATAATTGAGCGTGCGCCCATGGTCGTTGTCCCGCTTTCAAAAACCCATCGGTCGTGCCTCAAGCGGGGCCGAGGCACGCCGAGAGACTGCCTGTTAGCTGTGCAGCTTGCCGGTTTGAAGGCTCATCATTTCGTCCTTGATGGCAAGCTTTCGGCGCTTGATGTCGCCGATGCGCTGCTCGTCCAAGGCCAGGTAACTTCGTTCTTCTTGAAGCGCGGCTTCAAGGGCCTGGTGGCGCTGGGTCAGGGTGTCTATGCGTGCTTGGATGGTCATTGACATCTCCTTTCAACTGACCGCTCTTCTGATAGCGGGCACAAGGATCGAAGCATGACAAGGCAAGGGCTGTCACGGACAGAAATGCGCAAGCTGTGCAGATGTGAATTTGGTAAACAGCATTTTCCATCATTCCTTAAGACATCGCGAGCCGGTCATGCTTTTGGCCGGGTTAAATTGAGCACAGACTTGTCTTCGCACTGCCTTGAAGGGACCCCATGAGCAAACCTCGACTGATCGTCGGTGTCTCCGGCGCCTCTGGGGTGATCTATGCCAAGCGTCTGATTTTCAAGGCGACCGAGGCAGGCGCCGATGTGCATTTGGTGGTCTCCCGCGCGGCCAAGATGACCATCGCTTACGAACTTGGCGAGCAGGCAGACCTCAGCGGCGCTTCGGCGACCTATGCCATCCAAGATGTCGGCGCGCCGATCGCTTCGGGCAGCTTTGAAACAATGGGCATGGTGATCGTGCCTTGCTCGGTGCGCACCATGTCGGAAATCGCCACCGGCGTGACCTCATCGCTGCTCACCCGCGCAGCGGATGTCTGCCTCAAAGAACGCCGGCCCCTGGCCCTGATGGTGCGCGAAACGCCCTTCCACCTTGGTCATCTTCGCACCATGACCCAGCTTGCCGAGATGGGCGCGATCATCGCGCCGCCGCTTCCTGCTTTTTACGCTGAACCTGCCAGCATCGAGGAGTTGGTGGATCAATCCGTGGGCCGTGTTTTGGACCTCTTTGGTCTTCAAGCGCCCGGCACAAAGCGCTGGGGCGAGGATCTGGAAAAAGGCAAGCGCGAATGACGCCGCTCTGGGATTACGCCATCACGCTTTACGCGCTCAAAGACGTGAAACCTGCGCTGATCAAACTCCAGGACCGCTATCATTTCGATGTCAGCCATCTTCTTTGGTGCGTTTGGACGGCGCGCATGGCTTTTCCCCTCAGCGATGAGGACGTGGTGGAGATCCTCGCCAGTGCCGATGAACTCTCACGTTACGGTGTGCGCCGCTTGCGGGCCATAAGGCTGTTCCTCAGCTCTCCCAAACCTGGGATCGAACCGGCAGCCCTTCAGGATTTGCGCAGCGACGTTCTCGAAGCCGAGATCAAAGGCGAGCGTCTTGTCCTCGACCAACTGCAAGCCTCGACCCTGACTTACGGCATGCCCAAGATAGGCAGCCTGCCTTTCAAACCCCGCGCTGAACACCTCTTCACTTTGACACGGCGCAACGTGGACATGCCTGTGATGATCACCGATGAAGTCGGTCCGGGGAGCCCGAGCGGCCTTTTCGGACAGGTGATCAAAGCAGCCGAGGGCCAAGCTTCATGACGGGTGACGACGACAAACCCAGATTTCAGGTCATCGAGGGTGCAGGCGAAGGCGATCACCTGCACGACGACCCTGGCGCGAATGATGAAGCGTTGGAACTTAAGATCACAGAGCTTGAGGCCGAGCACCGCGAGCTGGACCAGGCGATCCTGACCATGGAAGAACGCATGCCCTATGACCGCTTGACCATCGGCCGCATGAAAAAGCGCAAGCTGGCCCTTCGTGATGAAATTCAGCGTCTGCGTGACAAACTTTTTCCTGACATTATCGCTTAAGGTGCCTCGTAAGACCTGGGTCTTCAGGTTTAAGACATAAGCAAAACTGACAGAATGGATCTTGTGATGCGTGCTCTTATGATCTTTGCGGCCCTTGGCATGGCCGTCTTGGGCTGCGCTGGGGGCGGAGGTGAGAGCCATAGCGCCAAGACGTCTGGCTGGTCGCCCGCATCCCTTGGTGCGAGCCCGAAAAAGGCGGCTTCCTTGGGAAATCAGGCGGGGTCGAGACCGACAAGCCGTCCTGTCCCTGCCGGTCAGTCGCCCAATTACACCGGTTGCGCAGAGGGTCATGGCTGCTTCACCGATGGTGTCTGGGTCGATGCCGTGCGGCGGTTCGAACCGCAATCGGGCCGGTGGTGGTTCCTCGATCCTGCCACTGGGAACACTTATTTTGCCGACAATGGCCAGTTGCGCACCGGCGATCCATTCCAAAAGGCCTTACGCCAGGGCAAGCTGTCGTACTGAGGTTCGTTTTTCTTGTTTTAGGGGAACCCTGATAAGCCTTGCGCCATGAATGGCCAGGTCAAAGAGAAGCCGACGACACCAAGCCCCTTTTCCGGTGCCGAGCTGGGTGCCCTCGCCCACCTTTATCGCGGTGAAGTTTACCGCTCGACCATATGGCGCACACGGCTCGATGCGACCACCAATTGGTCCGTGGTCAGCCTAGGCCTTGCACTGACGATTTCCTATCAGTCCGCTGAAGCTTCGGCACTGCCGCTTTTTCTCGTGGCGTTTTTGATGGGCGTTTTCCTTTATATGGAGGCGCGGCGCTACCGTTATTTAAACCTCAGGCGGGCACGGGCGCGATGGTTGGAAATCCATTTCTACGCCCCCATGTTGCACCGACGCCCTGTGGAGAACCCTCAGTGGCAAGACCGTCTGGCTAAGGACTATGAGCGGCCTGAGCACCATATTGAGTTCAGCCGCGCCCTTGGCCGTCGTCTGCGCAGGAACTATCTCTGGATTTTCTCGGTCCAGACTTTGGCTGTTCTGGGGAAAGTCTTCGCCCACCAATCGCCCAATGATAACAGCATCCACTTCGACAATTTGGCCCTTGGCCCCATTCCGGGTTCTGCCGTTCTCGGTGTGAACGTCATCGGCTATCTTGGCCTATGCCTTTTCACAGGCTTCATCTGGCGCCTTGATAGAGAACGCTTTGCTAAAAACATGAATCCAGTTTCGATGGGGTGAGATTAAAGGCAAAGGGTTTGCACCCGAGCGCTCTCTACAGCGACGGCGAAGCCGGAGACCGTGGAGCCTAACTTCCGACTACAGAGATATCTTCAGATTGAAGGAGGTGGATGCCACAGTAGTCCAGGTTCGCTCTGTTAGTTTTTGTGCCGCAATCCACAATATACAATCTATTCAGGCAAAAATCTCATACTATAGGTTTGTACTTCATTCTAATGCATCTCGAAAGTATTTGCTACTTTGTCTAGTAGCCCAATGATTTCGACCAAATGAGTCCATCACACCCAGACGAGCGAATTTTCTTGGATCAGAACCTTTGAAGGGTATTGGCAAAAAATACTGGCCTTGTTGGCCAGGTTCTAGCCTTACTTTCGGTGGACTGCTTAAGTTATGATTATAATCAGGTGCAATAATTGTGGTTTTACGATAGTTTGAACCAAAACGACACCACCATTTTTGCTGAACATGTGGAGTACCAACATAAGTAGTACAATATCCAATATTTGTAAAAACTATAACAAAGTGTCTTTTATTGTCATCCTTAGGCCCGTGAGTGAATCCCACATACCCAACTGGGGATTGGATCAGAGTTGCGTATCCGCACTCAACTCGAAAACGTGTCCTACCAAGGGTATCACGATAGAGCGTCCACCCGAGCGTGAAAAGAGACACTGCAAACGCCACCAAGGCAATCCCGTCCGATATAGTCACTTCACTGACAAGCCAAACACTCATCATAATCAGTCCGCGCTACGTCGAAGCCTTCCGTCTGCACTTCTTCTTTCTCCTTACCGCCAGCATAGGCCGTGCGCTGAACGCTTTTGGAGCGGCAGTAGTAGAGGCTTTTGACGCCGCGTTCCCAGGCGGTCCAGTGGAGCATGTGGAGGTCCCATTTGTCGACGTCACCGGGGAGGAAGACGTTGATCGACTGGGACTGGCAAATGTATTGCGCACGATCAGCGGCGAGTTCGATAACCCAGCGCTGGTCGAGCTCGAAGGCGGTTTTGTAGCAATCTTTTTCGTCCTGGCTCAAAACATCCAGGTGCTGAACACTGCCCTCATGCTCCAAGATAGAGGCCCAGGTGTCATCGTCGTTGACACCCTTCTCGTCGAGGAGGTCTTCGAGGTGACGGTTCTTCACCGTGAAGCTGCCCGAGAGGGTTTTGTGCGTGTACACATTGGCTGGGATCGGCTCTACGCACGGGCTGGTCCCGCCGCAGATGATCGAGATCGACGCCGTCGGCGCGATGGCCAGTTTGTGGGAAAAGCGCTGCATGTGCCCGCGCTCTTTTGCGTCCTCACAAGGCCCCCGCTCATGGGCGAGCTTCACTGATGCGGCATCGGCGCCCATGCGGATGTGCTTGAAAAGGCGCAAGTTCCAGGATTTCGCCATGGCGCTTTCGAAAGGAATGCCCTTTTTCTGAAGCATCGAATGGAAGCCCATGAGACCAAGGCCCACGGACCGTTCCCGTGCGGCGGAATATTTCGCCTTCGCCATACCATCGGGGGCACGCTGAATAAAATCTTCGAGGACATTGTCGAGAAAGCGCATGATGTCCTCGACAAACGTCTCTTCGTCTTTCCATTCCTCATACGTTTCAGCGTTTAAGGACGAAAGGCAGCACACCGCGGTGCGGTCATTGCCCAGATGATCTTCGCCCGTGTGCAACATGATCTCGGCACAGAGGTTCGATGTCGACACCTTCAGGCCCAGCTCCCGCTGGTGCTTGGGCATCGCGTTGTTCACGGTGTCCGAGAAGATGAGGTAAGGCTCACCCGTCTGGAGGCGGATCTCGAGGATTTTCTGCCACAGCTCCCGCGCATCCACGGTGCGCATCACCTCGCCGGTTTTGGGCGATTTGAGCGCAAACGGACGACCTTCACGAACAGCGTCCATGAAATCGTCGGTGAGGTTGAGGCCGTGATGGAGGTTCAAGGAGCGGCGGTTGAAGTCGCCCGAAGGCTTCCTGATCTCCAAGAATTCTTCGATTTCTGGGTGATGAACATCGAGGTAAACCGCCGCCGAACCGCGCCGCAAGGACCCTTGGCTGATCGCCAGCGTCAAACTGTCCATCACACGGATGAAGGGGATGATACCAGAGGTCGCGCCCGCGCCTTTGACCTTCTCACCGATGGAGCGAACACCGCCCCAATAAGTACCAATGCCGCCGCCATTGGAAGCGAGCCAGACGTTTTCGTTCCAGGTGTCGACAATACCCTCGAGGCTGTCGTCCACGGTGTTCAAAAAGCAAGAAATCGGCAAGCCGCGCTTCGCCCCGCCATTGGAGAGAACCGGTGTCGCAGGCATGAACCAAAGCTGAGAGATGTAATCATAGATGCGCTGGGCATGTTCATGGTCATCGCCGTAAGCCGTGGCGACCCGCGCGAACATATCTTGATAACTTTCGCCCTCAAGAAGATAACGATCGTCCATCGTTGTCTTGCCGAAATCGGTGAGCAGCGCGTCGCGGGACGGATCCGTCCTGACCTGCGGGACGAGCTTCAATTCCGGCTTCTTCGGCTTCGAAACACGCTGTTCGCTATCGCGCTTCAGTTCCGAAACGGTCGTCTCCGTGGCACTCATGACGGCATCCTCTTTAACTTTGGGCGCTGGATGGCTTGGTCGTTGCTGATACCATATCTTGGGGTCATTAACTTCCCAATGCCTAGGGATAGTTATCAAGAGTGATTCGGAAAGGTCCGCCAAGCAACATCTTAGCGCTCCTGTTCACCCTCCATTTACAGAATCTCTCAGGTCGCTAGGTGCTAAGTTCGAAGCAAGTTCCCCCCGAAGGAGTTCCATGTGACCAAGACCCCTCTTCTCGTGACCGTTGCAGCAGGCGTTCTCGCGCTCGCTGCATGCAGTGAAACGAGCACCACCGAGGCAACAGCTCCCACCAGCACTGAAACGCCCCCCAAGGCGCAGGAAGGGGCACTGGTCCCGGCCGCGTTTGCGAACCCTGACCTGCCTTCGGCGAGCGGCACGGAATTCCTCACCGCACTGGCGGAGCGCGCGAACACCCAGACGACAGAGACTGGTCTCGTTCTCGAAACCATCCGCGAAGGCTCAGGCCCGATGCCAGGGGCCAACGATATCGTGCGGATGCATTTTATCGCGCGGGTGGCTGGCGAGACGGAGCCTTTTGAGTCGACTTACAAATCAGGCAATTCCGTCGTCTTCACCGCGGGTGAAACGCTCCCTGGTTGGGCTGAGGCGCTGCAACTGACCAAAGAGGGGAGCCTTGTGCGCGCCGCGATCCCGCCAGAACTCGCCTTTGGCGCCGAGGGTATGCAAGGTGGCCCCGTGGGGCCGAACGCCGTCACCGTGTTCGATGTCGAATTGATCAACGTCTACGATATCGAGGATAACGAGGCCCTCGCCGAGCTGGCATCGGCGTCGGAAGAGCGCATCGTTGAACTTAGCGAAGACGCCCAGCGCTACCAAACACTCGCGCAACAAGAATTCGCAGCCCTGTCGCTGGCCAATCTTGGCCTTTCCAACATCTTCCTTGCGGCTCAGGAAGAGCGCGAAGGGGTGATGAAAACCGAGAGCGGTCTTCTTTATGAAGTGATCACCGACGGCGGTGCGGACAAAACGCCGAGCGCCGAAGACACCGTCACGGTGAATTACGAAGGCAAACTGCCCGATGGTCAGGTCTTCGACAGCTCCTACCAGCGCGGTGAGCCAGCAAGCTTCCCGCTTAACGGTGTGATCGCCGGTTGGACCGAGGGCGTGCAGCTGATGAACCCCGGTGACAAATACCGTTTCTTCATCCCACCCAACCTTGCTTATGGCCAACAGGGCTCGCGCGGCCTTATCGGGCCGAACCAAGCCCTGGCATTCGATGTGGAGTTGATCTCGGTCGGTGCTCCAGAACCGGCTGAAGAGGCCGCGCAGGAGTAAACATGATGGGCTTCCCGCTCCGCAAGCTGACGACCTTTGGCCTGATCTTGGCTTTGGCGGCTTGCGGCGCGCAGGAACCCATTCCGCCGCGCGCCATCACCGCCGAAGAAGTGGCCGAGGCCGAGGCTTATCTCAAAGAAAACGCAACGCCTCTCCCCGATGGCTGGTCCTTCCAAAAGGTGACCTTCGGTGATGCAGGCGGGTTCGTCCGTGTCGGCCATGCCGCGCCGGACAAGCCGGTCGCAACGGTGCTCTTCGTCCCTGGCTACACCAGCAGCCCTGAACTGGCCTCGGACTTCATCGCAAAATGGTTCGCGCTTGGTATCGAGGTTGCGAGCATTGATCTTCCCGGCCAGGGCGGCTCGGTCCGCCGTGATGACGATGCCCAAAAGACCTACACAGGTGATTTCAGCCTGTACGGACAGGCCGTGGGTGCAGGTTTTGACCATATCAAAGCCCGCCGGGTCTCAGAAGGCCCCCTGATCGTTGCTGGCGATAGCCTGGGCGGTCATGTCATCCTGCGCGCAACCGCTGATGGTGAGTTAGAGGGTCTCGATGGCCTCTTCCCTTTGGTCCCCGGCCTGACGCCGGAACTGGGGCCGGTGCCCGTTTGGTTGGTCCGTTGGATGACCAAAGCCGCCATCGATCGAGGTCGCGGCACGGACTATATGGCTGGTGAAGGCCCATGGAGCCCGGACGCGTGGGACCCTGAAGTCATGGCCTATTGCGGGCGTGGGCGCGAAGACCGAATCTTTAAGAACCAAGCCTTGTTCCGCACGCGATCTGATCTGCGTGTGGGCGGTGCGTCCCAGGAATTTGGCTTCGGGTTTGTCCGTTCAGGGAGGGAGCTTGCCAAGAGCGCGTCCCTTGCTGCCCTAGCGATACCGGTGACCATGGTGACGGCGGGGCAGGAGCGGGTGGTAAAAACCGCAGACGCAGAAAAGCTCTGTCGCGACGGCATGCAGAACTGCGACCTCATCCGTATTGAAGACGCCGATCACTGTCTCTACCTCAGTCCCGAGAGGATCCAAGACCAAGTGCACAAAGCGCTTCTTCAGTTGATTGAGCGCGCCAAAGCCCGCGGTTAACCTATCTGGCTTTGCAACTTCTTACCGATTAAGAGACGATAACAAAGAGTTAGACACCTAAAACAAATCTAAGCCATGTTGGCGTTCGCCAACCTCGCCTGCCCTCATTTTAAGGAAACAATCGTGACCAAGACCGACCAACTGAAAAAGGCTCTGGAGGAACGCATCCTTGTCCTCGACGGCGCTGCGGGCACGATGATCCAGCGGCATAAGCTGTCGGAAGAGGATTACCGCGGCACCCGCTTCGCCGATTGGCACCAGGACGTGCAGGGCAACAACGATCTTCTGAATATCACCCAGCCGCAGATCATTCGCGGCATTCACGAGGAGTATCTCGCCGCCGGTGCGGATATGATCGAGACCAACACCTTCAGCTCCACAACGATTGCCCAGGCCGATTACGCCATGGAAGATATCGCCCGTGAACTGAACATCGAAGGGGCAAGACTGGCCCGCGAAGCCGCAGATGCCGCCGAGGCTCAAGACGGCCGGGCGCGCTTTGTCGCCGGCGCTATCGGGCCGACCAACAGGACAGCTTCCATCAGCCCAGACGTGAACGATCCGGGTGCGCGCAATGTGACGTTTGAAGAGTTGCAGACCGCCTACCGCGATGCGGGCGAGGCCCTGATCGAAGGGGGCGCAGATGTTCTCTTGATCGAAACGATCTTCGACACGCTTAACGCTAAGGCCGCGCTTTTCGGTATCGGCGAGCTTTTCGATGACACGGGCAAAGAGGTGCCGATCATGCTCTCGGCCACCATCACGGACCAGTCGGGCCGGACTTTGAGCGGGCAAACCGCCACGGCGTTTTATAACTCCGTCCGCCACGCAGGCGCGTTATCGGTGGGCCTGAACTGCGCCCTCGGTCCTGACCTGATGCGCCAATATGTGGTGGAGCTGTCGGGCATCGTTGAAACTTATGTCTCGGCCTACCCCAATGCCGGGCTTCCCAATGCCTTTGGTGAGTATGACGAGACGCCGGAGAGCATGACCGTGCACATCAAGGAATGGGCTGAATCGGGTTTCCTTAATATCATCGGCGGCTGCTGCGGCACCACACCGGAGCACATCCGCGCCTTCGCCGAG
This sequence comes from Pseudomonadota bacterium, assembly GCA_039198765.1. Classification (GTDB taxonomy): domain Bacteria; phylum Pseudomonadota; class Alphaproteobacteria; order Caulobacterales; family Parvularculaceae; genus Parvularcula. The sequence continues at coordinate 170 of JBCCTF010000012.1, read as the reverse complement.
GCCGTGAAAGATGTCCCGCCACGCCAACAGCCTCATCTTGAGCGTGCCATGAACCTCTCAGGCCTCGAACCATTCAGCATGGCTGGTTAGAGCGCCGGGCGTTTATTCGTAGTCGTGCACATATCCCATTGCCTTGAAGAAGTTCCAGCATTCGTTTGGTTCGAACAGGG
>JBCCTF010000011.1:0-40651 GCA_039198765.1 Pseudomonadota bacterium | reverse complement strand
GGATAAGGCTCGGGCCAACGGACGCGATGCCGCCTACCTGGACCGCCTGCTGCTCAACGCAGAGCGTGTTGAGGGCATGGCGACCGCGCTGGAAGAGATTGCCGAGCTGCCTGACCCCGTCGGGCGCACCCTGCACGAAACCACCCGTCCTAACGGCTTGGTGATCCGCCGTGTCGCTACGCCGTTGGGCGTGATCGGGATGATCTATGAATCTCGCCCCAATGTCGGCGCCGACGCAGGCGGGCTTTGCCTCAAGTCAGGCAATGCCGTCATCCTTCGGGGCGGGTCAGACAGCCTGGAATCGAGCCGAGAGATCGTCGCCTGCCTCGGCGCTGGCCTGCGCGAAGCGGGCTTGCCGGCCGAGGCCGTGCAGCTGGTCGACAGCGAGGATCGTGAGATCGTCGCTGCGATACTCCAGTGTACGGAATATCTGGACCTCGTGATCCCTCGCGGGGGCAAGGGCCTCGTCAGCCTCGTGCGTGACACCGCAAAGGTTCCGACCCTGCTTCACCTCGACGGCAACAACCATACCTATGTCCATGCAGCCGCTAACTTGCGAATGGCCGCAACGGTTGTGACCAATGCGAAGATGCGCCGAACCGGCGTGTGCGGAGCAACAGAGACGGTGGTCGTCGATCGCGAGATCGCAGCGCAGTTCATTCCGATGCTCCTCAACGAGATTGGTGAATGCGAAGTGCGCGGCGAAGATGAAGCGCGCGAACTCGACACTCGTGTCGGTGAGGCTGGATCGAGTGATTGGGACACAGAGTTTCTGGCTCCGGTCATCGCACTCAAGATCGTTGACGGCGAAGAGGAGGCCCTCTCTTTCATCAAGGAGCACCATTCCGCCCACACCGATGCAATCATCACCGACGATCAGGCTGTCGCGGATCGGTTCCTCCGTTCCATCGACTCCGCCGTCGTGATGCACAACGCATCCACGCAATTCTCCGACGGCGGAGAGTTCGGCATGGGCGCGGAGATCGGCATCGCGACGGGCAAACTCCACGCCCGCGGCCCAGTCGGCGTCGAGCAGCTCACCACCATGAAATATGAAGTGTGCGGGACAGGGCAAACCCGCGCCTAAAGGGCAGACCACGGACGATATGAACACTGAAGCGCTGATTTCTCTGGGTGCATACTTTGCGCTGATGATGGCCATTGGCCTCTATGCCTACCGCAAATCGACGAGCGATGTTTCGGAATACATGCTCGGCGGTCGGAAGCTGCACCCGGCGGTCGGCGCGCTGTCGGCTGGCGCTTCCGACATGAGCGGATGGATGCTTATGGGCCTCCCCGGTGCGGTGTATGTCAGTGGACTTTCAAGTGCTTGGATCGCCGTGGGCCTGCTGATCGGCGCCTACGCCAACTACCGTTTCGTAGCGCCGAGGCTTCGTGTGTATACGGAGCAAGCAAACGACGCGATCACCATCCCTGACTTCTTCGAAAAGCGCTTCGACGACAAGACGAAGACGCTGCGCATCCTTTCGTCCGTGGTCATCATTATCTTCTTCACCCTCTACACGTCGGCAGGCATCGTGGCAGGCGGCAAGCTGTTCGAAGCATCCTTTGGCCTCAACTACTTCACCGGCCTCTTTCTGACAGCAGGCGTCGTGGTGGCCTACACCCTCTTCGGCGGCTTCCTGGCGGTCAGCCTCACAGATTTCGTCCAGGGCTGCATCATGTTCATCGCTCTGGTGCTGGTGCCGATCGTTACGCTGAGCGCTCTCGGCGGCGTCGGGCCAACACAATCGACCATAGCAGAGGCAAACCCCAATCTGCTCACCGTACTGAACGGTGTGGGAGCCATCGGCCTGATATCCGCTATGTCTTGGGGGCTGGGTTATTTCGGTCAACCGCATATCATCGTGCGCTTTATGGCCATCCGTACACTGGAAGATATCAGAATTGCTCGTTGGATCGGGATGGGCTGGATGCTGATCACCATCATCGGCGCAGTCCTCACCGGCCTCGTTGGCCTCGCCTACATCGAAGCGAACGGTCTCACGCTCTCCGATCCCGAGACGATCTTCATCAAGCTGTCCCAGGTCCTCTTCCACCCGTACATCGCAGGCTTCCTGCTCGCCGCCATCCTGGCAGCGATCATGTCGACGATCTCCTCGCAGCTGCTGGTCTCATCCAGTTCGCTCACGGAGGATTTCTACAAGACTTTCATCCGCAAAGGCGCGAGCCAGAGTGAGCTGGTCTTCGTCGGCCGGGCATCGGTCTTTGGCGTCTCCCTCGTTGCGATCGCCCTCGCGTTTGACCGGTCGAGCTCGATCCTCTCCCTCGTCTCCAACGCCTGGGCAGGCTTCGGCGCGGCGTTCGGACCGCTCATCCTCCTCTCCCTCTTCTGGAAAGGCCTCACCCGTTCAGGTGCCCTTGCAGGCATGATCACCGGCGCAGCCGTGGTCCTCTTCTGGATCTTCGTGCCCATCGGGCCGGGCGGCGCGCCGCTCTCGTCGGTCTTCTACGAAATGATCCCAGGCTTCCTCGCCGCCCTCGCCGCCGCCGTCGGCGTCAGCATGGTCGCCAAAGCCCCCGCACAAACCATTCTCGACCAGCACGACGAAGTCGAAGCGATCATCGCCGCCAGCGAAGCGAAGGCGTCATGATGTGCGGTTTCCGTCCGGCGGCCAGTTCAGCATTCGCCCTTGCAGCTGCGATAGGATTATCCTCTTGCGATCCAGCCAGGCCGACTGGCGTTCACCCTGATGCTGAGTTTACGGGCGGAAGCGGAAAGCCGGGGCACTGGCGGTACTGTGTGAGCGTAGAGAACCACCCTGCGCTCGAAGGCCTGGCGAAAGTCGCCGCATGCTCGGAGCGTCGGAAAGAAAGCGGTGATCTTGTTAAGTGGGGCTTGTACTTCCATGGCGAAGTTGAGAGCATTGTCAAAGAGATTAGGTCTCGGACAGACAAAACATACTTGAGTGGATACTCCTACTTCGGAGGCGATACATATCTTCCCTTTTTTGAAGCGCGTCTTTTGGACTCCTCAAACTTCACTAACGTCCAGATTACGGAACCGGCGTGTTATGCTGCTCAGTTCCCCGAGTTCTCGTTCAACGAACTCACTCGCCCAGAGAGTGGCGAAGTGCCTGAGAGCCTTCTGGCCGGCGTGAGATCTTATGCCGAGCGCCTGTATTCGGTGAGATTGCTCCGTGGTGAAGAGGGAGAACTCGACTTCGATGAATTCGGAAGAGTGACGACCAGCTTCGGCTGCAAGTTCATCCTCCAATACTGATCCCAAACCGCCGCAGTTGCGCGGGGTTGCGGGAGCGGGCATCTGTTACAGATGTCGACGAGTGTGTTTGGGACGATCCTGTTGAGCGTGGCCGTGTTGGCCGCTGCGACCATGGCAGCGTCCGCATTTTCTCCGCTGAACCAACGACGTAGCCTTGCTTTGGGCGGTGCGTCTGCGGCGGCGATGTTTGCCACCGTTTTGGCCGCTTTCTTCCTGTTGATGCGGGCCTATGCGACGACCGATCTGTCGCTGTTCAACGTCTTCATGAACTCCCATGAGCTGAAGCCGTTCGTCTATAAGCTGACGGGCACGTGGGCGAACCATGAGGGGAGCCTGCTGCTCTGGCTGCTCATTCTGTCGGGCTTTGGCGCAGCTATGGCGTTTGCGGGGCGGGGTGATCCCGCGACGCGGCGGCTGGCGCTGGGGGTGCAGGGTGTTTTGTCCCTGGCTTTCCTCTTGTTCACAGTCCTGACGTCGAGCCCGTTTGAGGCTTATCCCGCCGACTGGCCGCCCGCGCAGGAGGGCCGCGGTCTCAACCCGCTCCTACAAGACCCTGGCCTCGCGATCCATCCGCCGATGCTTTATCTCGGCTATGTGGGGCTGTCGGCGGTCTACAGTTTCACCATTGCGGCGCTGATCCGCGGGGACCTTGGCAAGGATTGGGCGCAGGCTGTGCGGCCGTTTCTGCTGTTCGCTTGGGGCGCGCTGACCCTCGGGATCGGGCTGGGAGCCTATTGGGCCTACTACGAGCTGGGCTGGGGCGGTTTCTGGTTCTGGGACCCGGTGGAGAACGCCTCCCTGATGCCTTGGCTAGCGGCGACCGCGCTTCTTCACTGCGTGATGGTGGTGGAGCGGCGGGACGCGCTGAAGCCATGGTGCGCAGCGCTGGCGATCCTCGCTTTTGGCGCATCGTTGATGGGCGCCTTCCTCGTGCGGTCGGGCATCGTCACATCGGTGCACGCGTTCGCTAACGATCCTGAGCGCGGTGTGGTCCTCCTCCTGCTTGCCATCTTTTTCACCGGCGGCGGCCTGGTCCTCTTTGCATGGCGGGGGCAGCGGCTGATTCAGACCGCGGCGTTCGAGCCGGTCAGTCGCGAGGGCGCGTTGGTCCTCAACAACCTCTTCTTCTCGGTTCTTCTGTTCACGGTGTTTCTCGGCACATTCTGGCCAACGGTGATCGAAGTCACGACGGGCACGCGGATTTCCGTCGGCCCGCCCTATTACAATGTGATGACCGTTCCTCTTGCTCTCGCGATGGCAGCCGCTCTTGCGTTCGGCTTGCTCATTCCGTGGAAGCGGCAAGGACGCGGCGCCTGGGTGCGGCCGTACCAGATCATTATCGGCTTCGCGGTGGGCGGCGCCTTGCTCCTGACATTCTTCCTTGGGGGGAATTTCTGGGCACTGATGGGTTTTGCGGCCAGCCTCCTCGTCCTCGGCGGCGTGGTTGCGGACCTCGCCCGGAAAGCAGGCAAACCGGAGACAGCGCTCCAGCGCCTCGCAGCCCTACCCCAACGGTCCTGGGCCGCTGTCGTCGCGCATTTCGGTCTCGCCATCCTGATGCTCGGCATGACTGGCGCGACGGTGTTCCACTCCGAAGCGCGCTTTGTTCTTGAGCCGGGAGAGACAGCTTCTCTCCGCGGACTGACGTTTGAGTTCAAAGGCAGCACACTGACCAACGGGCCCAACTACCTCATCCAAGCCGAAGACGTCGCCGTCTCTCGTGGAGACCGCGTACTGAACGTCGTCTCGCCCTCGCGCCGCTACTATCCGGTGGCCGACAAAGGCACCACCGAAGTCGCCATTCAGCGTCTGGGCTTTGGCAACCTTTATATCGCCTCAGGCGGCGGCGCAGCTAATGACGCAACACGGACATTCCGTGTCTATGTCCATCCGCTGATCCACCTGATGTGGGGCGGCGCCCTCCTCATCGCCAGCGGCGGTTTCATCGCAGCCTTCGCACCCGCGGCCCGCAAAACGTCGACGCAAGCAGCGCCCGCGGCGGCGGAGGCACCGGCATGATCGCCGCCTTCGCCCTCTTCGTCGCCGCAGCGCTCGCGCCAGCTGACCAAGCCCGGGCGGAGGCCATCGCCGCCGAACTCCGCTGCGTCGTGTGCCAAAACCAATCGATCCTCGACAGCGACGCGGAGATCGCTGCGGTTATGCGCACCCTCGTCGAAGAACGCATCGCCGCCGGCGACACCGATGCAGAGGTCCGCGCCTATATCATCGACCGCTACGGCGAGTACGTCCTTCTCTCGCCATCGAAATCCGCCAAGAATATGATGCTCTGGGCAGGCCCAGCCCTCGCCCTCGGGTTTGGCGCGATCTGGGCCTTCTCCCTTTTCCGAAGCAGCGCTAAACCGAAGGCGTGAAGCCCTCGTTCCACCTGTTCCCCGCGCTGACTGGCGCAATTGGCTTGGCCGTTCTCGCGGTCATCGGCGGGTTTTTCACGTTCTGCGCGACCCTGCCCCGTGCCGGTGAGCTGCCTGAAGCGCGATTGGCGGACGTGCCCGTGGAAGCGCGCGGCATGATCATCCTGACCGGCGGCGGAGGCCAGCGGATCAGCGAAGGGCTCGCCCTTCACGCTGATGGCCTGGCGGACCGGGCGCTGATTTCCGGCGTGCATCAACAGACGACCAAACGCGACCTTGCGCCGATGGGACACCGCGATCTCCTGGACTGTTGCGTTGATCTTGGCCCCTGGGCGCGGAACACCCGCGGCAACGCGGCGGAGAGCCGAGCGTGGCTTGAAGGCAAAGGCTATAAGGTGGCGCTTCTCGTCACTTCCGACTTTCACCTTCCCCGCGCGTCCGCCGAATTGCGCCACGCCGCGCCAGAGATTGAGGTCATCGGCATCCCCGTGGCCAGCAGCCTTGCCCCGGAGCGGGGATGGATGGCCCAGCCTTCGTCCTGGCGTCTGCTTGCGTCAGAATATGCGAAGTACCTCGTCGTCCTCGTCCGTTCACTGATTTAAGAACGCCATGATCCGCTCGCTCATCTTCCTCACCTACATGTTCGTGCTGTCGGTCATCCTCGGTCTGATCGCCATGCCTGTGCTGTTGAAGCGGGAATGGTCCATCGCGTTTTCTAAGTTCTGGGCACGGAGCGTTTTGGTTGGGCTCACAGTCTTTTGCGGCATCAAAGACCAGATCATCGGAGAAGAAAACCTGCCCAAGGACGCAGCGCTGATCGCATCGAAACACCAGTCGATGTGGGAAACCCTCCGGCTGACAACAATCCTCGAACGACCGAGCTTTGTTCTCAAGAAAGAGCTCAAGCACTGGCCCATCTTCTCGTGGTACTGCCGCGCCAACGGCTTCATTTTCATCGACCGTGAGGCGGGCGCATCGTCCCTGCGTGATATGACCAACCAAGCGAAAGACCGCTTGGCCGAAGGTGCGCAGATCGTGATCTTTCCTGAGGGGACACGGAGCAAACCGGGCGAGCGCATTCCCTATCAGCCGGGCGTTGCGATGCTGGCGAAGACCCTCGGTGTGCCGACAGTCCCTGTACGGCATGATAGCGGCCGCTTTTGGAAACAACCTGGACCGAAGAAAGAGCCTGGCACTGTGACCCTAACGATCCTCCCGGCGATCAACGATGCCTCGAATCGCAAGACGTTCCTTCGTTCACTGGAGACCGCGATTGAAGGCGACGAACCGGCGGTGGCAGCATGAGTAGGCTCTGGCTCAGCCGGCTCGGCCTCATTGTCCCGATCACGCTGTTCGCTGTCTTTTTCGCCGTTTATTCCGTGGTTTGGATGACATCCGCCGAGACGGTGCGCGAAGAGATCGCCAGCTTCAAGGCCCGCGAGGCTGAAGCTGGTCGGACATTCACGTACACGGATATTATCGTTGAAGGCTACCCTCTCATGCTCCGCGGAGCAGTAGTGGACCCCTCCTGGGACGCACCGGGCATCGGCGTTTTCAAAGCAGACGAACTCACGTTCGCAGCAGTTCCGACGAAGGCTGACAGGGTAGTGCTTTCGCCTCGCGGCGCTCAGTCTATCCAGCTTGGCGAGACGGTCTACGACCTGACATCCGACGATTTGCGCTTCAACCTTCAGCGCACGTTCTTGGCAGCTGAAGGACATAGCCTCACCCTGGCCAGCGAAGAGCGGACGGTGACGATCCGTGATCTGATCGCCAACCAACAGCAGTTGGCCGACGGGCAGTCGGTGGCAATTTCCATCAAGGAAGTAGCCTTCGGCGGAGACGCCGAGGCGCAAATGCCCTACTTCGACCTCTATGGTTCGCGGGAAGGACGTGAACTGACGGTCGCTGGTCTGGTGATCAGCATCAGTCAGGCTTCCGAGGAAGACGCGACCCAGCTTGCGGGCAAAGGCAACCTCACCATCTCTGAAGACGGCACCGTGGACGGAGCATTTGACCTCTCGATCCTCAACGAAGGCCCGATGATCGACGTGCTGGGCGCCTGGGGCGCGGTGGATGAAGGTGCCGTCGACACGGTGAAGATGGGCGTTGGTCTTCTCACCAGCTCGGGCACGGAGGAAGTGAATCTTCCCCTCAGAATTGAGAACAGCGAAGTGCGCCTTGGCTTTATCCCGCTGGGAACGCTACCAAAAATCGAAGACTAGTCCGCTTTGAAACTCCAGTGGGCATCGAGGAACGCGCTGTTCGCCTCCTCGCTGCCGATGGAGATACGCAGCCAGTCGGGAAGCGAGGCACTCGTCAGAGAACGGATGAAAACGCCGTGACTCTCGCAGTGCTGGAGGAAGGCCTTGGCCATCTCCGGCCCATCGAACCGCATGATGATGAAGTTCCCCTCACCTAAACGCACCTCAGCGCCGCGCTGGCGAAGGACGCCGACAACGCGCGCCATCTCTCGCTCATTGTGCTGACGGTTTTCCGCCACGAAGTCTTGGTCGTCGAGCGCAGCTTCTGCCGCAGCCAGCCCGGTCGATGAAACATTGAATGGACCGCGAATGCGGTTGAGGATGTCGATGACGGAGGGCGGAGCGTAGCCCCAGCCCACACGCACACCGCCGAGACCGTAGATCTTGGAAAACGTCCGTGTCATGATGACATTATCCGAACCGGACGCGGCTGCCTTGCGTACCATCCCCGCGCCGGGATCGTAGTTCGGGTCCGAAACGTATTCAGCATACGCGCCATCAAGGACGAGCATGATGTCTGAGCGCAGTTCAGCCCGGAGACGCTCAACCTCAGCATGCGGAAGGCGTGTTCCAGTTGGATTGTTCGGGTTGGCGAGGAGCAAAACGCGCGTCCGTTCCGTCACTTGGCTGAGCAGAGCATCCACACTCGCGGTGAGGTCTTCTTCGTCAGCAAAAACAGGCACACAACCCTCTGACCGCGCGAGGATGGGGTAATAGCTGAACCCGTGGCGCGAGATCAGGATCTCATCGCCGGGTGATGAGAAACTCCGTACAGTGAGCGATAGGATATCGTCCGAGCCGTTGCCAACGATGATCTGCTCAGGCTCAAGCCCGTGAACCTCGCCGAGTTTCTCGCGCAGCGCCGATGCCGAACCATCGGGATAGAGGTGCGCATTCTCGATGGCATCTGCCGCTGCAGCCGCAGCAGAGGGTGCAGGGCCAAGCGCGCTTTCGTTGGACGAAAGCTTGTAGACAGGTCCATCCGCCCGCTTGGACTTGCCAGGGACGTAAGGATCAATCTCAAGGAGGCCAGGACGCGGCGTGGGTCGTTTCATGGCGCCCCCATGCACCACCGATCGCGGCTTGCCTAGGGGCGTGAGCGCCGCTCCCGCTCCGCCGCGAGGCCGACGACGCGCCGGCCACCATGGGCGAAGATGCCGTTGAGCGCCTCAGCCTTGCTACCGCTGGCAGGGAGGGCGAGGGAGCGCCGCGCTTCGATCATCTCGACACCAGCAACGGAAGGCAGCGGGATGGCCAAGGGCTCAAGCCGCTCCGCCGTCCGCTCCCACATCGGGGCGAGCCTCCGCAGCTGACGCACCGGCGGGAAGAAGAGCGCCGACGCCTGCGCGGTGGGTGCAAACATCGCTTCGCCGAGCGCACGGAGAAGCTGGCCCCGCGACCACGCACGGCCTGCGGAGAGAGGCGAGTTCTCAGCCAGGGTCCAGAAGCCGTGGCGGTTCGCAGCGACAATGATCAGCCGCCCATCGTCAGTCAGCACGCGCCAAGCCTCGCGCAGCAGTCGGCGTGGGTCAGGGGTCTCTTCAAGGCCATGCATAATGAGCAGCCGGTCCACAGAAGCCTCACGCAAAGGCCAGCGGGCTTCATCGACCAGCACCTCAGCACGTTGGGCCACAGCGCCCGCGCCTGCGGGGACCATGGTCACGATCCGCTCCGCCTCAGAGAACGCAGCCATCGCTGGGTGCGGATAGCCGAAACCGGCCACGCGCAAGCCTTTGCAGGTGCCCCACGCGTCGAAGAGCTTTTGCCGCAGGACACCCTCAGCCACCTGGCCGAGCGGCGTCGCGTAGAAGCGATCAAGCTCTTCCGTTGTGATCCGCACCGGACCGTCCTTTCAACGCCACGCACTTTGCGGCGGACGCGCACGCCCGCTAGGCTCGCAAGGAGACTTAGGGAGGTTTTCAGCACGATGCACCACCGCGGACCGATTACCGTGCACCAATTCCCCTGCTTGTCGGACAATTATGGTTTTTTGGTGCGCGACCAGCGGTCAGGACAGGTTGCCGCGGTGGATACGCCTGACGCTGCTGCGATTGCCCGCGAGGCGGAGGCACTAGGCTGGCCTATCCATCTGATTCTCAACACCCATTGGCACCCTGACCATGCAGGCGGGAATGCAGAGCTCGCAGAACGGACCGGGGCGAAGATCATCGCGCCGGAAGCCGAGGGCGAGAAGATTTCTTCAAAAGATCAGGCGGTTCAAGACGGCGAAGTGGTCCACCTTGGCCAGACTGCGCTGCGGGTTGTCGGCGTGCCTGGGCACACCTTGGGGCACATCGCCTATGTGGCTGATGAGGCGAAGACAGCTTTTGTCGGGGACACGGTCTTCTCTCTCGGCTGCGGGCGGATGTTTGAGGGGACGCCTGAGGTGTTCTGGGAGTCGATCCTGAAGCTGCGCGATCTACCTCCTGAGACTATGCTTTTCTGCGCCCACGAATACACCGCTGCGAACGCGGCCTTCGCGCTCTCAGTGGATGGCGAGAACCCTACGCTTAAGGCACGGTCCGACGTCATCGCGCAGTTGCGGAATGAGAAAAAGCCTACGGTTCCGATGATCCTGGGCGATGAGCTGAGCACCAATCCATTTCTTCGGGCCGATGACCCAGCGCTCGCTGCCCTCGTGGGCAAAGAGGGGGCACCTGCGCACGAGGTGTTCGCTGAAATCCGCCGCCGGAAGGACGTTTTTTGACCGTCGACGCGCTGATCCGAGCGCACCAGATGCAGCCGCATCCGTTCGAAGGCTGGTGGCGGCAGACGGCGCGTGACGTCGGCGAAAAACGTGAAGGACTTCAGCTTTTTAGCGCGATGGACGAGGCGGGCTGGCACCGCATGCCCGCGGCCATGGTCTATTCCCTAAAAGATGGCGGCCCGGTGGCCATCAGCACGAGCCACGACCGGCGCACGGCCCATGCCGATCGGCTGATCCGTCAAGGCGATTCCTTGCCAGTCGCCCCCGGAACCCTCCGCGCGCTTTCATGTCTCGGCAGCTTCGCCCTGTTGTCAGTTGTTTTGACACCCGATTGTGCTTTGACGGATAGAATCTTGATGCCCGACGACTGGTTCCCGCAAGGCTAGGCTCGGGCGAGACGAAGGGGCCCCGCAATGATCAAAGTGCGCAGCGATGTCGATACCGACCGGCTTCAACAGGCGTCTGCCTATGCGCTGGGCCTGGGCGGTGTGCTGCCTTTTTGGACCATCCCTTTCGTGGGTGCCTACGCCGCTTGGTGGGGTGAGGACATTGCCGCGACGATTGCCCAGTGGGGGCTGTTCTATGCAGCGATCATTGTGTCGTTCATGTCCGGCGGGCGATGGGCCTTCCGCGTTCTTGAAGTCGATATGCGCCCAACCTCCGTGTTCGGAGGGTTCTTGGGTGCCGTGGCGCCCGCGTTGATTGCATGGGTCTTGATCGGTCTTCCGCCGACCCTTGGTGATACGGAGATTGGTAACGGCCTACGCTTCTTCCTAATGGGCGCCCTGCTGATCATTCAACTGACTCAGGACGATGACCAGGCGCGGATTGGTCCGGCGATACCGCAATGGTATATGCGCTTGCGCGGCTTACTGGTCCTCGGTGCAGCGACGCCTTTGATGCTGCCGCAGGCACTCGGGTTCATCCGCACCCTGGTTCTTGGTGATCCAGCCTAGCGTCGCCACGCAGGCGGAGGCGCATCACTGCGCAGGCTTGCCCCGGTCACGGCATAAACCCGCGACTGCCCGCAGAGATACGCTTGAAATCCGCCAGGAAAAACAGGCAGAAACGCATCATCGAGCACGTTCAACCCGCCGGTGAAGGCTCCGAAGGCAGGCATCACCAAACGCTCGCCATCGGTCACAAAGGCTGAACGCCGGACCCCCCGCCCACCCTTCTGCGCCACAGCGCAAGGGTGGAGGTGTCCGGCCACATTCCATTCGGGATGATCCCCCGGCTCGTGCACAAAGATCAGCCCACTGATCTCAATAATCTCGTCAGCATGCCCCTTAAAACGTTGCGGCGGACGCGGGTCATGGTTTCCTAAGACCCACAGCCACTCGGCCTCCTCGCAGAGCCGCTCCAAACGCTCGACATCATCAGGCAGCATGCGCGCTTCGGCATCCACATCGTGGAAAGCATCGCCGAGCGACAACACCGTCCGCGGTCGGCAGAGCCGCATCAGCCGCTCCACGCCGTCAAGAGTGGCGCGGGTATCATAGGGCGGCAAAAACTGTCCGCGTGCGGCGTAATGGGAGCCCTTTTCGAAGTGCAGATCAGAGACAATCAGCACCTCTTCTTCAGGCAGCCACGCGGCGCCGGAGCAGTCAAAGACCACTTCCACACCTTTCAGCGAAACCGCATCAGGGTTCACCCGCGTACTCAACGTTGCCGACATGTTCTCCTGCGTAGCACAACCCCGCCGCAGCGCCACCGCTCGCAACCAATGTGGACAACTCGCCTCAGACGCACTTCTGGCGCTGCGGAAATTTATCGATAAACGGAAAGAATTGTTGTCTACTCTAGGCGCTGTCACCAATCGAGGAGTCGCCATGCGCAAGTATCTGCTTACCGCCCTCAGTCTCATCATGCTCGCCGCGACGGGAGCGAACGCTCAGCTCACCGAACCGCCGCTGCGCAAGGCGTCCCTTGGCGTGGGCGCGCAAAAGGCGCGAGGCGGACTGGAAATTGTCCTCGTGGTGGAAGGCAGCAACGCCGAGCGTATGGGCATCAAAGTGAGCGATCTTCTCACGTCGCTGAACGGGGTCGACATGCGCGAAGTGGAAGATTTGATCGAGACGGCTGGCACCCTGCGAACCGGTGACAACGCAACCGTCACGTTCATCCGTCAGGGCAAAGAGACTGAGGAAACCGCGCAGCTCACCGCCAAACGTGTCGAAACGTTCGAGCACGGAACAACGCAGCTGCACGGCGTCAAGTATAACGGCGGGACGCTCGGCGCATCGTTGGTCACGCCCAACCACGCTGAGAAGCCAGGGGTCGTGTTCTATATCCAAGGCCTCGCTTGCGCATCAATGGAAACCTACGGCGCGGGTGACCCCAATGGAGGCTTCTTCGAAGACCTCCTTGCGGCAGGACATGCCGTGTGGCGGGTGGAGAAGCCAGGCATGGGCGACAGCGCGGGAACGCCAGGCTGTAGCGACGTCACGTACCCTGAAGAAGTCGAAGCCTTTCGCGCTGGCTACCGCGCCTTGCGCCAAATGAAAGGCATCGACAAGGACCGCATCGTTCTCTTCGGCCACTCCCAAGGCGGCCTGATTGCCCCAGAACTGGCCGCGGAATTTGATCCGTATGGGACGGTGGTCTTCGGTACTCTCTTTTCTTCGTGGGCTGAGTATCGCTTCGACCTCGCACGGTATCAGCCGGTGATGCTGGGCAACCGCACTGCCAAAAGCAGCTTCGCCCACGCGGAGAGAATGAAGGAAGCGATCTTCGAGATCTTTCGCGGCACACCAGCTTCAGAGGATAGCCGAAAGGCACTCTGTCGTTCCTATGGGTGTACGGATGATGGTCTTGTCTGGGGCAGGAACCCTGCCTTCTGGCGCACGCTTGAGACGGCCGACTTTATCGGCCACTGGGCGAGGGTCGACACGCCGGTGCTGTCCCTCGCTGGTGAGAGTGACGTTGCGATTATCAGCGACCGCGACCAACGCCTGATCCCGCTCATGACCGCAGCTCCCGACAAAGCAACGTTTCAAGTCGCCAAGGGAATCAACCACTTCATGGCTCAAGTGGGCTCACCCGAAGAGGTTTATGCGATGCGCAAAGCGGGGACGCATCGGCCGGTCCAGTTCCGCTACCGATCGCCAGATCCAGACTTTGGACCGACAGTTGGTGCGTACACGGTGGATTGGATCAAAAATCTTGACGGCTGACGTCTAGAGCGCCGTTTTGAAGTGCTTGGACAGGCGAAGGCCCTGGCCCTGATAGTTTGATGACTGAGCACTTCCGTAGAGTGCTTGAGGTGTGGATTCGAGCCTCTCGTACCCAAGGCGCGCCACCCGCTGGCCATGCTCAAGCACCATGGGCACGTCGAAGCCGCGGACCTCAAGCACCGCACGGCTCGGTGCCTCAACACCGAAGCCAGGATCGAAGAATCCAGCATAGTGGCTCCGGAACGCGCCTAGCTCCTGGTCAATCGCCACCATCTCAGCCGCGTAGTGCGCAGGGACCTGCACGGTCTCTCGGCTGGCCAGGATGTAGAACTCATCAGGATCGAGCGTCAGAAAACCCTCTTTAGGCGGAGCAATCGCTTCAAAGTACGCATGCGGATCAAGGGCGCCGACCTTGTCCACGTCGATGAGGCCAGCATGCCGCCGAGCCCGCCAGCCAACATAGGGCGACAGCGCGTCGGACAGATCCACCGACAGGTTCAGCCCCTGCTCCACCATCGCATCAGGGCCAAGGGCCGCTTTCAGCTCATCATCACTGACTGCAGGCACGCCCTGGCGAACGCGCAGCTGATTGAGAGTAGAGCCCTCGCGCACCACCACAGGAAACGTCCGTGGACAGATTTCCAAATAAAGCGGCCCCTCGTACCCCGCAGGCACCCGCTCATAACCGTCAAATGTATCCGTCAGCAAACGAACAAAAACGTCGATCCGCCCCGTGGAGCTCTTGGGATTCGCACTTGCGGAAAGATGTGAAGGCAAAGCCAATCGCTCCCGCAGCTCAACCACATAAACGCAGCCCTTCTCCAGAACCGCGCCTTGCGAGAGGTCGATTTCGTGGAGGGTCAGCTCCTCCAGCCGCTGGGCAATCGGCGCACGTTGAGAGGGCAAAAACGCCGCGCGGACGCGGTGGGCTTTCGCGCCCAACGTCAAGTCCAAACTGGCCGGTTGCACCTGTCCAGGGCGCGGGTTAGCGAGAATGTGATCGGCCGCGATCAGCGCCTCGATGCCCTCTGCGCTCAAAACGCCAGTATCCGCGGGCATTAACGCTTTCTCCCATGGTGCAAAACCTCTGCCGCTTGCAGCGCTGCGCCCCGCTGGTCAACCGGGTCAAGGCGGGGTACAATTTAGAACGCCCAATTCGAAAGGCACGCGTACCATGGACGAGGAGTTGATTGACGAGCTGGTCTCGGAGGCTGTCACTGACGGCATCCGCGTGCGCGTCTCCTCCGATTACGTCGAGGACGAAAGCCACCCCGAAGAAGGCCGCTTTTTCTGGACCTACACCGTACGGATCGACAATGACTCGCCGCAGGCCGTGCAGCTGAAACGGCGGCGCTGGCACATTGCCGACTCGCTGGGCCAAAGCTTCGTCGTCAAAGGCGACGGCGTGGTGGGCGAGCAGCCCGTCCTGCACCCCGGCGATGCATTCGAGTACACGAGCGGCACGCCCCTCTCCGCCCCCTCGGGCATGATGTTCGGCTCCTACGAAATGGACCGCGAAGACGGCCAGGCCTTCGACGTGGTCATTCCGCCGTTCAGCCTGGACAGCCCCTATGACACCCGGCGGGTGAGCTAGACCTCATCGCAGAGCTCCGTGCGCTGACAAGCGTCATGGTGACTTGCACACCGCTCCAGTTACTGCTGTCGATGATACCTCTTGGAGTGGCGCTGTGTTTCCTTCGCTCTTGATCTTTTGCCTGCTCTGCTTCGCCGCGGCCTCCACCGGCGCGATTTTCAAACCTGGGGCCTGGTACAAAGGACTGGCGAAGCCATCGTGGACCCCGCCCAATTGGGTGTTCCCCGTGGTTTGGACCATTCTGTTTGCGATGATGGCGATCGCCGGATGGCGGGTTTGGAAAGCTGCAGGCGTTGAGGCTTGGCCGAGCTTGGCGCTGTTCGTCTTGCATCTCGGCGTCAACGCAGCGTGGTCCTATCTCTTCTTCGGCCGCCGGCGGCTCGATTGGGCGATGGTCGATGTGCTGACATTGGCAGCGATGGTCGCCGTGCTGACACTCAGCTTCTTATGCGTTGATGAGATCGCAGCGCTCCTGCTCGTCCCCTACCTTGCGTGGGTATGCCTCGCCGCGACACTGAATTTCCGTGTGCTGCAGATGAATGGCCCCCGGGGAGAAGGCCGCACCGCTACCTAACCTCCCCTGTAATCCCGGACGACACAGGCGATCTGGGACCTTTACCGCGCGGTGGAGCAGAGCGATGCGGAGCATCGATCTTAGACCTCCCCGGAGCAATCCGCTTCGCGGCTCGCTGCACCGTCCCGATTTTAGGTCCCGGGTAGCCTTGCGGCTCCCGGGATGACAAGGGGTTAGAGGTTTTCGAAGTCCCAGACCCGCTCATCGGCCAGATGACTAGGCCGCACGTTTTGAAGGGCACGGAACATCACCTCGCGTTGGCCTGGGCGCTTTTCTTCCCACGAGCTGAGGAGGTCCTTCATCGCTTGGCGCTGCAGGCCCTCTTGCGTGCCACAGAGGTTGCAGGGGATGATCGGAAACTCGCAAAGGTCGGAGAATTTCTGCAAGTCCTTCTCTGCACAGAAGATCAGGGGACGGAGGACGTAGAGGTCACCCTCATCGTTCTTCAGCTTCGGCGGCATCGCGGCCAGGCGGCCACCGTGGAGCATGTTCATCATGAAGGTCTCCAGCGCATCATCGCGGTGGTGGCCAAGCACGATCGCGTCGCACCCCTCTTCCCGCGCCACGCGGTAGAGGATGCCCCGGCGCAGTCGTGAGCACATGGAGCAATAGGTCCGCCCTTCCGGCACCTTCTCCGTGACGATGGAATAAGTGTCCTCGGTAATGATTCGATGCGCAACGCCCAGGCCCGTCAGATATTCAGGCAGCACGTGCTTCGGAAACCCCGGCTGCCCCTGATCAAGGTTGCACACCAAAAGCTCCGCCTGCAGAGCACCCTGCCATTTGAGGTCAAGCAGTGCGGCGAGCAGGCCATAGCTGTCCTTCCCGCCCGACAGACACACCAACCACTTCTGCGGCGAGCCATCAGCTCGCGGCTTGTCCATCGCAAACTTGCGCACAGCCTCCTGCGCGTTCCGAACAATCCGCTTACGCAGCTTCTTGAACGTCAGCGACGACGGCGCCTTGGCGTAGGCGGCGAGACCCTCAACGCTGGTTGCTTCAGCCTGCGAAAGATCGTCGGATTGGGCCAGGTTTGTCATGGGTCAGCAATCTCACGTGGCGCCTATGATTGGCAAGGACCACCCGCGAGTGCGACGGCTATATCCAGTTTCCGGTGAGCGCCATGACGCTGAGGAAGCCGCCGAAAAAGGCATAGCAAATGTTGAAGAGCGCAAATCCAAGTGCGGGCTTCAGCACCGCGCGTGTCTTATACACAAGGCCAAGGGTTATAACGAGTTGGGCAAGCAGAAAAACATTCACGACGGAGTTTGCTAGGTCTTGGTGTTCACTGTTCCAATCGAGCGCGTTGCTAAAGTGACCAGCGATGGCGACGAACAAATGCGTTAAGGCGCAAGGGATCAGAAACAGGGCCAACCGTCGATCTGGCCGCCGAAACGTAAAGTAAGCACCCGCCAATAGGCCTGCGGTCCCCACACCCGAAGGTGCAAGCAGCAGCTCAGGGCTCACTGGGAACAGTATCGCCCCCTGAAAAAACCAGAGGGGCAGCGAAACGAGCGATAACCACATGCCCACGAAGATACCACAAGACGCGCCCGATCCTAGCCGACCGAGTTCAGCCAATGGCCCTATCCGGCCGCTGTGGTCGGTCCTAAGCTAAGCCGCCAACGAACCTTGAGATCACACCGGTCGCCATTTCCGCCCACAAACCGATGAATCCGAGGCCGACAAGTGCCGCAGCTCCAAAACGAGCACCCGGTCGGCGAAGGAGGCCGAGTGTGAGAGCAATCCCCGTTCCAGCCGCCAGCAACAGCGCGCCCATGGCGACGAAATCCACAATCGTCCAATCCCAATTGTCGAGAGTCCCGCCTGGCCCGCCGCGCAGCTGCGCGTCCGGGTTCCGCAGCGTCATGATCAGTGGGATTGTGAGCAGAACGAAAGTCGCGCTGAAGACGACCGACAGCGTCTTCGTGAACTGTGATCCGGTCATGGCTTGCTCCTTAGCGATGCTGAGAGATGTCCCGAGAAAAAAGCGTGCACGGCTGACGACCAACGCCTTCCCCGCGCGTCGATCAGCGTCGCAAGCGTCCCGAAAGGTCTGGAGCATGCTGGCTCCAAACTGGTCGCGGAATGGACGCGGATACAGTCGCAAAAGCAGCGAATAGGATCGCTCGAGTGTATCCCGAGCTTCGGGATCAAGATGCACCATGGGCCTTCGCCTCCAGCGCCAGCTTCCGGTCTTTCGCGAGGGCGACGGCTTGCCGATACCGGCTGAGCTCGCTCTTCAGTGCCTCACGTCCATTGGCGGTGATGCCGTAGTAGATGCGCCGCTCGTCATCGATCTCTGGATCGACACGGGATTGGGACTCTTCGACGAAGCCTGCCTTCATCATGCGGCCGAGCGAACCGTAGAGGGTACCAGGGCCCATGGTCACTTGGCCGAGCGTGTCGATCTTCACTTGCTTCATGATCGCATAGCCGTGGCGATCCTCGTCAGCGAGCGCCAACAGGATATGCAAAACGGCGGGCGTCAGTGGTTTTTGGTGGCCGCTTTCAGACATACAGACTCTATCCGCTGTGGATATAATATGTATCCGTTGCGGATAGATGTCAATCTCTCGTCACTCTGCGACTCGCCAATCGGCAAGCCCTCCGCTACCTGCCCCCGCATGAGCAAGCATTCCCCCCGCGTTTTTTCCGGTGTTCAGCCCACAGGCAACCTGCACCTGGGCAACTATCTCGGCGCGATCTCGAAGTTCGTGACGATGCAGCATGAGTATGAGTCGATCTTTTGCGTGGTCGACCTGCACGCGATCACCGTGCCCCAGGACCCTGCCCTTCTGAAGGCGCAGACCCGCGAGATCGCGGCGGCATACATCGCCGCGGGCATTGATCCGCAGAAGTCGATCATCTTCCAACAGTCGGCCGTTCGTGCGCATGCGGAGCTTTCGTGGATTCTCGGCTGTCAGGCGCGCATCGGCTGGCTGAACCGGATGACGCAGTTCAAGGATAAGGCAGGCAAGGACAAAGAGAAGGCATCGGTCGGTCTCTATGTCTACCCCGTGCTGATGGCCGCGGACATCCTGGCCTACAAGGCGACCCACGTGCCGGTCGGCGAAGACCAGAAGCAGCACCTTGAGCTGTCGCGCGACATCGCGACGAAGTTCAATAATGATATGGGTGCGGAGGATTTCTTCCCCCTGCCGGAGCCGATGATCCAAGGCCCCGCGACCCGTGTCATGTCCCTGCGCGACGGCACGGCGAAGATGTCGAAGTCGGATCCGTCGGACCTCAGCCGAATCACCTTCACGGACGACGCGGACACCATCGCGAAGAAATTCAAGAAGGCCAAGTCTGACCCCGATCCTCTGCCCTCGGAGGAAGCAGGTCTCGAAGGCCGCCCCGAGGCGAGGAACCTCGTCGGGATCTACGCCGCGCTCTCAGGCACCAGCGCCGCAGAGGTGCTGACTGAGTTCGGGGGCCAAGGCTTTGGCGCTTTGAAACCACGGCTCGCAGAACTCGCGGTGGAAAAGCTCTCCCCCATCTCCACGGAGATGCGCCGCCTGATGGATGACACCACCTACATCGACAGCATTCTGACGAATGGCGTCGAACGCGCCGACACCATCGCCGCGCCGATCCTCGCCGAGGTGAAGGAGATCATGGGCTTCCTGGCGCCCACCTCTTAGGCAATGACGGAGGCATCGATGGGCGCGTTTTTGACTGTCTTCCTCACCGTATTTTTGGCCGAGCTCGGCGACAAAACCCAGCTCGCCACGGTGCTGTTCGCAGCAGACGGCGAGAGGAGCCGCTGGCTCGTCTTCGCTGCAGCCACCGCCGCGTTGGTGCTGTCCACAGCGATCGCAATCGCCCTCGGCGCCGCAGCAGAACGCTGGCTGTCAGCAGTCCCGCTCAAGCTCATCGCCGGCGCAGGGTTCGTCTTGATCGGCGCATGGATGATCGCAGAACATGTTCAGTCTACGGCTTAATTAAAGCGCCGCCGCCTCTCGGGCGAGCGCTTCGATGCCCGCCCAGTCGCCGGATTCGAGCATGGCTTTGGGGGCGAGCCAGGAGCCGCCGACGGTGAAGACGTTGCCTACGGCTTTGTATCCGGCGACTTTTTCGGGCTTGATGCCGCCTGTGGGGCAGAACTTGAGGTGCGGGAGCGGCCCCTTGATGCCGCCGAGATAGGGCGCGCCGCCTGCGGGTTCGGCGGGGAAGAACTTGAGGCGCTCAAAGCCCCATTCTGCTGCCTGCATCGCCTCGGAGGCCTTTGCGACACCTGGGAGGAGCGGGCAACACTCATGGTACGGACGAGCGGCTTCTGCCAGCGATGGGGTCAGGCCAGGCGACACGGCAAACTGCGCGCCCGCGTCGGCGGATGCCTTGAGGTCAGCTTCGGTCAATACCGTCCCTGTACCGATCACCATGTCTGATCGTTCCGCGGCGACTGTTCGGACCGCTTCGAGCGCAGCGGAGGTGCGCAGTGTGATCTCCACCGCGTTGATGCCGCCAGCCTTCAGCGCATCGCAAAGAGGCAGCGCGTGGGCCACGTCCTCGATCACCAACACCGGCATCACCGGCACGGAGGAGAGAAGCGCGTCGATCGTTTCGGCTTGGCTCGCCATCAGGCACTCCCTACACGGATCAGTTTCATCGTGTTCGTTCCGCCCTTCACGCCTGACGGCTGTCCAGCGATTAGGATGATGCGGTCATCATCGGAAACATCCAGCTGCTCACGCGCCACACGCGCCGCGTTCTGGGACAGCTCTTCGAAGCTTGCGTCATGCTCCACTGATACGGGGTACACGCCCCAAACAAGGGCCAACTGACGCGCCGACACCGGGTTTGCTGTGATGGCAACCACCGGAACCGCCGGGCGGTTGCGGGCCACAGCATAGGCAGTCCCGCCGCTGAGCGTCGCTGCGAGGATGCCGCTCGTGCCAGCTTTCTCCGCCGCCCAAGCTGCTGATGCGGCGACAACCTCCGCATCGCTTTCCGGAGTGATCCGCTCGGCTGCGGCGGCGATTTCGGCAGCGCTGCCCTCGTCCTCTGCCACGGCCGTGAGGATGCGCTTCATGATCGCGATCGCCGCTTCAGGATGGCGTCCAACAGCCGTCTCTGCACTGAGCATCACACAGTCCGCACCGAGGTAAGCGGCTGCGGCGGTGTCAGAGGCCTCAGCACGGGTCGGCGTGGGCGACTCAATCATGCTCTCCAGCATTTGAGTGGCGACAATGACCGGCTTGCCTGCCGAGCGGGCCAGACGGATGATCTTGCGCTGCGCCCGCGGCACAGCTTCGAGCGGCAGTTCCACACCCAGGTCACCGCGAGCGACCATCAGGCAGTCCGTCTCCTGAACGATCTCTTGCAGCTCAGCCATCGCACCGGGCTTCTCGATCTTCGCTATCAACCGCGCTGGATTATCACCGATCAGGCGCCGCGCTTCGCGCAAGTCCTCCGCTGTCTGAACAAAGCTCAGGGCGACATAATCCGTACCCTGCTCCAGCGCAAAGGCGAGGTCGGCGCGGTCCTTCTCCGTCAGTGCCGCCAGGGGCAGCTTCCGGCCAGGGATATTGATGCCCTTGTTGTTGGTGAGCTTCCCCGGCACGTCACATTTCAGAACCATGCGTTCAGCACCGGCCTCCGCCACAGTGAAGCGGAACGCGCCGTCGTTCATCATCACATCGTCGCCAACCTGCAGTGCCGCGAAAAGCTCTGGGTGCGGAACAGGGATCTGCCCTTCGCCCGCTTCTTCGCCGAGGATCGCCTCGTAGCTCTCGCCATAGGACAGCTTCAGCTCACCACCGGAGAGCTTCCCAACACGGAGCTTTGGCCCCTGAAGGTCGGAGACGATGGCGACCGGCTTGCCAAGCTTGGCCGCGATCTCGCGCACCGTCACGAAGCGCTCAGCATGGTCTTCGTGACTTCCGTGGCTGAAATTGAACCTGAAAGCCGACGCGCCGGAGCGCAGCATAGCTTCGATACGGTGGGGGGCGGAGGATGCGGGTCCGAGGGTGGCCAGGATCTTGGTTTTGGCAAGCATGCAGAATTTCCAACGCAACAAGTGGGCGACAGCTTGGTCTCGTGAGGGTGGTTTCTCGCGTCAATGCGCGTAGACACGTCCGATGGACCTGCAACGGGCGAGCGACAATGTGAAGTCAGAATTTGCAGTGGATGCGAATTCTGTGGCCCGGCGCGAGCGGCGGATCCTGATGATCGCTGTTTGCATTGCGATTTTCATCGCCGCGCTTGTTGGTTTGGTGCCTTGGCCTGCCGCAGCCCTCCTCGCTGGAACAGCCGCGCTTTTCGGGTTTGTGCGCGGTCTTTCAGCGCCAATTGCTGAAGTCGCTCAAACGTTTGACGCCAGCGACCCAGAAGAGGTGCGCAGGCTCCGCCGCTTCTCCTCTGTTCTCAACGCCCTGCCCCAGCCCGTGATGCTTCTCGACGCTGAGGACAAAGTTGAGTTCAGCAACGCAGCTGCGGAGCGCATCTTCGGCGGTGCGGGTGAAGGTGCGCACATCTCCAGCATGGTCCGCGCGCCGTCCGCCCTCGATGTCCTTCGCGAGGCGCGCCACGAGCAGGCCGCCAGAGAGGGGGAGTTCAGCCTCTCTGCTGCCGAGACGTTCACCGCCTTGTTCTACGCTGCACCTCTGGCCGAGGCGGACGGCGAACCCGGCGGCGCGATGATCGTGATGATCCGCGACCGGACGGAGCAGAAAAAGCTGGAGCGCATCCGCACCGACTTTGTCGCCAATGTCAGCCATGAGCTGCGCACGCCATTGGCCTCCATCCTCGGATTTATCGAGACACTTCAAGGGCATGCCAAGGAAGATGAGGAAGCACGCCAGCGCTTCTTAGGCATCATGCAGGCCCAGACCGAGCGCATGCTCCGCCTTGTCAAAGACCTGGTGAGCCTCTCCTCCCTCGAACTGAACGAGCGTCTCTTGCCCGAAGAGCAGGTTGATCTCTGCGAAGTGGCGGCAACGGTCCGAGAGATGCTTGCCCCGGTCGCAAGATCGGCGGGCGGCGAGATCGTGGAGGGCCCTGCAGACTGCAACGCTTTCATCACGGGCGACCGCGACCAGCTTGTCCAGGTCATCCAGAACCTCTCCGACAACGCGCTACGTTATGGGCGAGAAAATGAAGACCAGAAGGCCGTTGTGCACGTCTCCGTCGGTTTCGGCGATGGTCAAGCCTTTGAAGGGTCACTGAAAAGTGGCGACAGTCCCGAACAGATCGCGGTACGCGCCGGCTGCCAGACAGCCGACCTCCGCTATGTGAGGGTGCGTGACGAAGGGCCAGGGATCGAACGCACCGATCTGCCGCGCCTGACCGAGCGATTCTACAGGATCGACGTGGAGAAGAGCCGCTCCCAAGGCGGGACAGGATTGGGTCTCGCGATCGTGAAACACATCGTAGGCCGTCATCGTGGCGGCATTCTCATTGAGTCCCAGCCAGGCGAAGGTGCGGCATTCACTTGCTACTTCCCGCCCGCCATCGGGCCTACACTCGACAAACCCTCCGTCGGCTCCTAATTTGCACGGTCTGGCTGCGACCAGACAAAAAGTAAGAAAAAGGTGCGCTCTCCCGCGACCGCCGACATCATTGTGACACACAAATCAGGCAACGGGAGCGCCCTAAGGAGTGCAGTAGTATGCCATTCGGCATTTTGAGACAGCAGGCGGACCGGATCGAGAAACTCGACGTCGCGCTCGCCACGATGGGCGGCTTGGTTGAGCAGCAGCTCACCGATGCTCTCACCGCGTTTGAACAACGCGATGCTGCGCTCGCCCGGGTGGTGGAACAGAAAGACGCCGAGACGGACAGCTACGAGCGCCAAATCGAGCATCTCGTGGCAGACCTCTTCCATGAGCGGAAGCGCGATCAAAAAGAGATCCGCCGCATGATGGCCGCCGTCCGCATTGCATCCGAGATGGAACGCATCGGCGACCTCTCGAAGAACATCGCCCGCCGGTCGATCATTATTGCCGAGAGTGATGATCGGGGTCAGCACTCCAAACATGCAGGCGTCGTTCGGATGGGCCGCATTTCCTTGCGCCAGTTCTCTGAAGCGCTGGACGCCCTTTTCCGCCGCAACGCTGAAGCTGCTCGCGCGGTGCGCAATGCGGATGATCAGGTGGATGACATCTACAACTCGGTGTTCCGTGAACTGATGACCCTGATGAACAACGTCCCAGGCATCGCCTCCACGGGCACACACTTGATCTTTGTTGCGAAGAATTTCGAACGCATCGGCGACCACGCCACCAACATCGCTGAGCGCGTGCACTATGCCCTCACGGGGATGGAGCTGCCGCCCGAACGCGTAAAGACTGACGTCACCAGCACTTTAGTTGCTGCCGAGTGAGATAACGACCATGGCCGCCACCCGCATCCTCGCCGTTGAAGATGACGAATCGCTCCGCACCCTGATGGAGTACAATTTCGGCAAGGAAGGTTTTGAGGTGGTCACCGCCCGTGATGGCGAAGAGGCGCTTCTGAAGGTTGAGGAGAGCCGGCCGGACTTCGTCGTTCTCGACTGGATGCTTCCGAACGTTTCCGGCATCGAAGTCTGCCGTCAGCTGCGCGCGAAGCCTGACACCCGCGGCCTGCCGATCATCATGCTGACCGCCCGCGCGGAAGAAGCTGATCGCGTGCGGGGCCTTGATACGGGTGCAGACGATTACGTGGTCAAGCCGTTCTCGATGGAAGAGCTGGTCGCGCGCATTCGCGCCGTGCTCCGCCGTCTCCGGCCAACGCTGGTCAGTGATGTGGTGAGCTGCGGTGATATCGAGATTGATCGAACGGCCCACCGTGTACGGAGGAACGATCAGGAAGTGCACCTCGGTCCAACCGAGTTCCGCCTTCTGGATCACCTGATGCAGAACCCTGGCCGTGTGTTCAGCCGGGAGCAGCTACTCAACGCGGTGTGGGGCTCCGACGTCTTTGTTGAGGCCCGCACGGTTGACGTGCACATCGGCCGTTTGCGCAAAGCGCTCGCCAAGCACGGCGAAGGCAATCCCATTCGCACTGTGAGGTCAGCGGGTTACTCGCTCGAGGCCCAACCGGCCACGCGCCACGCTAGCTAGCGCGCCCAAAAGCTCGGTACAAAGAGCACCAGCACGGTGAACAGTTCCAACCGGCCAAGCAGCATAGCCGCGCTCAAGATCCACTTCACGCCAGTCGGCAGCGTCGCGTAGTTCCCGGCTGGCCCTACGATTTCGCCAAGGCCAGGGCCAACATTCGCAATGGCTGATCCAGCAGCGGAGAGCGCAGTGACCGCGTCGAGCTGGAACAGCGACAAGGCCACGGCTGTGGTCGCGAAAACCGCGAAGTAGATGAAGAAAAAGCTCAGGACGGACCGGAAGACGGACTCATCCAGTGGCCGCCCATTGTAACTCGCCACGGTCACGCGGTGAGGGTGGCTAAGTTTTTGTGTGTATACAGACAAAGCCGCAACAGCCACCTGTAACCGGAAGATCTTGAGACCACATGACGTGGAGCCGGCACATCCGCCGACGAACATCACACAGAAGAACAAGCCCAAGGCGAACGGGCCCCACGCGTTGTAGTTCGTACTGGCGTAGCCCGTCCCTGTCATGATCGAGATGATGTTGAACGCCGCCAACCTGAAACCGCTCCACGGATCGTAGCCAAGCTCGGAAATGATCCGGAAAGCGACGATGGCGATGAAGAAGAACGCCGCAGCAAAGAAGAACCGGACCTGACCATCCGTGAACAGAGCATCACCCCGTCCCCTGAACGCTAAGATATAGAGACCGAAGGGCAGTGACCCGGCGATCATGAAAACGACAGCCACAAGATCCACTGGCCCGCGCGTTACGCCGCCTTCGATGAAGTACGCGAACGAAGAGTCTTTGGTCGAGTAGCCGCCTGTCGCCACCGTGGTCATCGCGTGGTTCAGCGCCTGGAACGCGGACATGCCAAACGCCCAATAACTGACAAAGCAGAGAGTCGTCATCGCGGCGTAAAGAATGAAGATGGAGATCGCCAAGCCTTCAGCAGACGGAACAACCTTGTCGGACTTGTCCGAACTCTCCAGTCGGAAGAGCTGCATCCCGCCCACTGACAGGAACGGCAGGATCGCGATGGCCATGATGATCACGCCGACCCCGCCAAACCACTGCAGCATCGATCGCCACAACAGGAAGCCGGGCGGCATGGTGTCGAGGCCGATCACCACCGTTGCGCCCGTTGTGGTTAGCCCAGACATCGACTCAAAGAACGCGTCCGTCACGCTCATCTGCGCTGAGCCCAGCACGAAGGGCAGCGCCGCAGCACAGACGAGCGCGAACCAGCTGCCCGTCGTGAGAAGAAAGCCCTGGCGCGTTGTGATCGCCTCAATTCGCCCCCAGCAAGACGCTGCGACGCCGCCACCCACGACCAAACAGATGGCTGACGACGCCAAAAAGGCTTGGCGGTCAGCCCGGGCAGAAGCGTTTTCGCGAAAGAGATCAGCGCAATAGGGGATGAGCATCGCCACGCCGAGCGCAGCGACAAAAAGGCCGATCACCATCAGAACTGGGCGAAATGCGCTCATAACCGAAAACGGGGTACTCCGCTCATCCGCCCCGTCAACTGGAGGCCTTCAGACAAAGCTCGCTGGATGGCGAAAGCCAGAGCCGTTCACTGGTGCTTTGCAAATTCAACGCGTTGCGCCTCGTTCAGGTAGCTGGGTTCCCAGTCGATTTCGCGCATGCTCTCCGGGAAATACTGCCGGCGATCTCCAAAACCGTAGAACACCGTGCCATGGATGCCGTGTGCATGCCGCTTGAGGATGGGACGGGACCAGATCTGCTGAAGAAATTGGTGAGCACGCTCGCCAAGCGTTGCAACAACATCCTCAGCGAATGCCATGTCTTGGTCAGGCAAAGGAAAAATCTCATTGAATTCGGACTCAGTGGCTTGAAACACACTGAACGTTGCGTTTTCTGCGTCGTCGATAACCTGAATGTTCTTCATTGAGAGACCATCGAGATTGCACCCAGCGAGACAAAGACCCCAACTACCGGGCTAGCGCAACGGTACGACGCCGGAAGGATTCACCGGTCGGCCGTTTACGCGGAGTTCGAAGTGGAGGTGCGGGCCTGTTGAGCGGCCTGACGAGCCTACTTTCCCGATGGCCATGCCTCGTCGGACCTTTTTCCCTTTGCCGACTTTGTAGCGTGAGAGGTGGGCGTAGTAGGTCTCCATCCCGCCGCCGTGGTCGATGATGATGAGCCTGCCGTAGCCCTTGCGGCGTCCGCGAAAGGTCACTTTCCCACTCTGCGCAGCCCGGACCAGGGTTCCCCTTTTCGCGCCGAAATCCACGCCGTAGTGGTGGCCGCCGCCGCGGGGACCGTAGGTGGAGGTGATCACCCCGCCGTCGATGGGTTTGACGAACGACCCCTTGGGCGCGCTGGCACAGGCTGAAAGCGCCGCCACGGCGACCATCAGGCCCAAGAGGCGTGCTTTTGCGAGCAGAAGCTGTCTTTGCGTCTTCGTCATGTCTTCACCTTAAACACGAACGGGTTTGTGGGCGGTGAAGGCCCGCGGGACGAACGGCAGCGCTATGACGACTTTAGAACTCCTGATCCTCGCCATCATCCAAGGGATCACCGAATTTCTGCCGATCTCCTCGTCGGCCCACCTGATCCTGCCTTCGCAACTGATCCCAGGGTTCACGGACCAAGGCGCGATGATCGACGTGGCCGCCCATGTAGGGACCCTCGGCGCGGTGATGCTCTACTTCCGCAAGGACGTCGGCCGGTTGTTCATCGGCTTGAAGGACTTTACCCTGCGCAACTCAAGCGATGACCGGAAACTGTTTGAAGTCATCGCCCTCGGGACTATCCCCTTTCTTATCGCCGGGACCTTGGTCGCGCTGACCGGCGCCAACGATTACCTGCGCAGCCCGGTCGTGATCGCCTGGGCGTCCATTGGGTTTGGTATTCTGCTTTGGGTCGCTGACCGGAGGCCACAGACGATCCAGGGCGATGTCTCGACTGCCAAGGCGGCCATGCTGATTGGCCTCGCCCAATGTCTCGCCCTCATCCCCGGGACATCGCGATCAGGCATCACGATAACCGCCAGCCGGTTCCTTGGATACGAGCGCCGGGATGCTGCCAGGTTCTCGATGCTGCTCGCGATTCCCGCCATTGGCGCATCGGGCCTCTACGCTGGGTATGATCTCGTGAGTGAAGGGCAGTTTGAGGATGTGACCGCGGCGTTGAGCATCGCGGGGCTCTCGTTCGTAGCTGCCCTCGCCGCTATCGCTTTGTTTTTGAAAGCTTCTGAAAAATTCTCTTTCACACCGTTTGTGATCTATCGTCTCGCCTTGGGCATCGCGATTCTCTGGATTGTCACATAAGCCACATTGAACGGGCCCCGATAAGCGTTACCTTGGAACTTGTGGGTGGTTTTGGGCGTGATGGGGCGCGGCGCTGGTAACAGCGCCTTAGCATTTCGTTCACCAACTGCTGACGATTCTTAACGTGAGGTTTCAGGCTCGCCTGTACCCTCGTGTGCAGAGATTGGGTGGAGGCTTGTCCTATGACGGAAGCGTTCTTCGAAGAGACCGATGTGAAATTCTGCTACGTTCGCGAAGTCCTCGCGAAGGACGTGCGCGAAGATCTCGAAATGGAACTCGACGCCACCTTCTCGTTCGAGGACGACAGCGTGCTCTATGCCCTGTATGCCGATGACGGCTCCCGCATCGCACTGATGAGCGACCGTGAGATCGCATTCGCGGCTGCACGCCAGCATGAGCTGACGCCGCTCAGCGTCCACTAACTTTCTGATTTATAGAGAGAAGTAGCCCCTTAGGCTGCTTCAGCATCCCCTTCGGAGATGAGCGCTGCATAGGCAGCGTTCGCCGTATCGGCGCTGCGCACCGCTTGCACCACACCTGGCTGGCGGAACGTGCGGGCGATCCGCGACAGGGCCTTTAGGTGGTTGGCGTTGTCCGCTTCCGGCGCGAGCAGGAGGAAGACCAGATCGACCGGCTGGCCGTCGATCGACTCAAACTGCACCTTGTCGCGCAGGCGTAGTAAGACACCTGAAAGCTCAGGAACCTCAACGCGCGCATGGGGGATCGCGATGCCTGAGCCCACACCTGTAGAGCCAAGGCGCTCGCGCTCCATGAGCTTGTCGAGCAATTCTGAGGAGCTGAGGCCCAAGGAACCCGAAGCCACATCAGCCAAACGCTCAAGAACGGAACGCTTGCAAGTGGCCGGAACGTCGAGATGGACGTCCTGAGGCTGGATCAAACCGCGCAGTGTTCGTGTCATACTACCCTCGAAACGCACGAGCGTCCGAAAAACTGTTCCAACGTGCGCCATAACTGACGCCCACAGGTTCCCCATGCAGGAGACGCGCCAGCGCCCCCGATCTACCACCGGGCCGCGCGCTTAACGTGAGAGTGACCATCAGGGAAGAGGCTTTTTGTTAACCTTCTGGCGCGGCCTCGATCCACCCGATATTGCCGTCTTCGCGGCGGTGCACAACGGACAAATTGCCGTTCTTCGCGTTACGGAAGAACACAACAGGCGTATCGCCAACGTCCAGTTGCATGACCGCATCCGTCACCGTCATTTCGCGCACCGAGGTCTGGGACTCAGCGATCACGAGAGGCGCGTCAGCAGCCTCCTCCTCGCTCTCGTTCTGTCCCTGGATGACATAAGAACTCGCCATCTCAGCAGGCAGCGGTGAACGCTCCTTCGAGTGGTGGTCCTTCAGACGGCGCTTATAGCGGCGGACGCGCTTTTCCAGCTTCTCCATCGCCTCATCGAAGGCACCGTAGGCATCAGCGCCCCGGCCATTGGCCGCAAGAAACACGCCCGATGCCAGGTGAACCGTTGATTCTGCTGTGAAAAACGAACCATCCTTGCCAAAAAAGACGCTCGCCTCGGCCCCGCGGTCGAAGTACTTGCGCACCCCGCTGGTGACGGCATCCGAGACGTGAGTCTGCAGAGCCTCGCCGAGATCAATTCCTTTTCCGGTGATTTGGATGTCCATGGGTCCTCCTCGCTTTCACGCAGCGTGTGTCTTGGACACCACAACGTAGCTGCGATGACGTGCCGCGGCCAGCCTCGTATGCTGTGTGGGGACTAAAGGGCCTGTTTGGCGGCCCTTTTGCGCTCGACGGAGGAAGGGATGTCGAGGCTCATGCGGTACTTCGCGACCGTCCGGCGGGCGATGGCGATGTCGACCTGCGCCAGCTCAGCGACCAATTGATCGTCAGACAGAGGCTTCAGCGGGTCCTCTTTGTCGATCAGCGTCTTGATGACGTGGCGCACACTTTCGGCGGAGTATTCCTGGTCACCGCCTGAGGACGGGATAGCGGCGGTGAAGAAGTACTTCATCTCCAAAACGCCGCGCGGCGTGTGCATGTATTTGCCCGTGGTCACACGGCTGACCGTGCTCTCGTGCATCCCGATCGCTTCAGCCACGGTCTTCAGGTTCAACGGCTTCAGGTGGCGTACGCCATGGGCGAAGAAACCGTCCTGGTACCGAACGATCTCTGAGGAAACCTTCAAGATCGTCCGTGCACGTTGGTCGAGCGAGCGGACGAGCCAGTTGGCGTCGCTGATCTGGTCCTGCAGGAACGCTTTGCTCTCGTCAGGCTGCTTCTCTTTGGAAAGCTTGGCATAATAGGTTTCGTTGGCGATCACCCGCGGCAGGGTTTCGGAGTTCAGCTCCACCCGCCACATGCCGTCGCTGCCTTCAGCAACATAGACATCGGGCACCACGACCTGCACCGGATCAGAGCCGTAGGTCAGGCCCGGCTTAGGGTTCAGGCGCTTGATGACGACCACCGCTTCGCGGAGGGCATCGTCGTCCATGCCGGTGATTTTCTTCAGCTCACTGATCTTATGACTGCCCAGAAGCGCCAGATTGTCGAGCAGGAGGTCCATGCCCTTCGGCACGTCAGGAATATCGTGAAGCTGGACCTTGAGGCACTCGCCAAGCGATCGGGCACCGACGCCCGAGGGCTCAAACTTCTGAATCTCGGTGAGGACCATGTCGACGTCCTCAACCGGACAGCCGAGCCGCTCAGCGATGGTTTCAAGCGGCGTGGTCAGGTAGCCGCTGTCCTCGATGAGATCGACGATGTAGCGGCCGAGGCCGAGCTCCACCGGATCACGGAAGTGCAGAACGAGCTGCTCTTCGAGGACCTCGCGGAGGGTCTTCTCTGCTGAGACATTCGCCGCGGCGTCATAGTCTTCACCGCCACCCGACGGAGACGCAGCGTTCTCGCGGATGCGCTCTTTCGGAGCTGGCATCGGGTCGTCGCTGCCATCAGCGGGCGCGACGGCTTTCGCCTCATCGGAAGCGCTGGCGGCCTGCTCCTGCGCTGGGCCATCGGCCTGCTCATCACGCTCAAGGAAGGGGTTTTCCAGGAGGCGCTCATCCACAAAGTCTTGGAGCTCGATGTTGGACAGCTGCAGCAGCTTGATCGCCTGCTGCAGTTGCGGCGTCATCGTCAGCTGCTGTGACTGACGCGCCTCAAGCCGTCCTGTCATCTTCATGGGCGTCGTCCCAACCACTCGCGGGGCGGCCCAGAAACGCTAGGCGGCCCCTTTCCCCGAGATATTGTTACGCGCCATACGTTTCGCCCAAGTATACGCGCCGGACATCTTCGTTTTCGATCACTGAACGCGGGTCGCCTTCGAACAGGACCTCGCCCTGGTGAATGACGGACGCCCGGTCGATGATGTCGAGGGTATCGCGGACATTGTGATCGGTGATGAGAACACCGAGGCCGCGATTTTTCAGCTGTTTAATCAAGCCTTTAATGTCAGAGATCGCCAGCGGATCGATGCCCGCGAAGGGCTCATCAAGCAGCATGAATTGCGGGCCTGTGGCCAGCGCTCGGGCGATTTCGAGACGCCTACGCTCACCACCCGAAAGGGCTGTCGCCATGGACTCGCGCACGTGGGTGATCGAGAATTCTTCGAGCAGATCCTCAATAACCTCGCGCCGTTTCTCTTTGCTCGGCCAGGCCAGCTCAGCCACGGCTTCGATGTTCTGCTCCACCGTAAGCCCTCGAAAAATCGATGCTTCTTGCGGCAGGTAGCCGAGGCCGAGCCTTGCGCGCTGGTACATCGGCAGGGTGGTAACGTCGTAGCCGTCGATGGTGATCTCACCGCCGTCAGCCTTCACGAGGCCCATCACCATGTAAAAGCAGGTGGTTTTGCCCGCACCATTGGGCCCGAGAAGACCCACCACTTCGCCACGGTTCACCCGGAAGCCCACGTGATTGACCACGCGGCGGCGGCGGTAGCTCTTCTGCAGGTTGGCCGCGACGAGGCCGCCCCCCTGTTGGCCAGCATTCTTCAGCGCACCCTCAAGGTCCTTCGCGACCGAGCCTTCCATCAGCTGTCCGCCTTCTTGGGTATGAGGCTGCGCACGCGCCCGCCAGGACCGCTGGTCATGGTCATCGCGCCGGTATCGGTGTTGTAGACGAGCTCGTTCCCCGTCGCGATCTGGCCGCCTTGCAAGACGACCACATCGCCGGTGACCGTCAGTTGATCATCATTGGCCCGATAGACGGCCCGCGCACCGGCAATCGCATCGCCGTCCACATTCGCATACCGCACCTTGCCAATGGCGATCAGGTTATCGATCTCCGACGTCCCGGGAATGAAGGTGATCTCCATCCGCTCGGCCTTCAGGATCACGCCGGGCTGGGTGATCGTGATCCCGCCGCTTCCCACCATGCGGTTGCCGCCTTCAAAGCGCTCCACACGCTCTGCATCGATCGCGGTTTCTTCGCTGGGATCAAACCCAACGCCGGACTGCGCATAGGCTGGCGCGGTCAGCAAAAGGGCCACAAAAGCCGCGCGAAGAGAGAAAGTCAGCACCAGTGGTTGGCCTAAAGGCTATGACCCGCCCGTGGTCTCACTGCCGTCGTCGCTTTCTGACTTCGGCTCGCGAGGGGCGAGAATGATTTTCACGCCGCCTTCCAGCACGAGGCGGTCTTCATTTTGGTAGAGGGTGCCGCGATCAGCACGCAAGGTGCCCTGCTCGCCCGCGCCCGTCACTTCAGCATTGGACTGAAGCACCTGGCTATCCAAGTTCATCGTCGCCGCTTCGGTGTTGAGAATGAAAGTTCCCTCGCCCGAACCCTGCGCCATTTCCACGTTGGACGAGAGGTCCATCACCTGCGCGTCTTGGTCGTAGAGACCGTCGTCCGCGCGGACGGTCATCACCGCGCCGGTCTCACTGATCCGCCGGGCCTGCGGGTTTTCGAGGTCCATTTTGTCAGGATCGCCACCAGCACGCGTCGCGGTGGCCGCGGCCACTTCAAACGGTTTGCCGGAAAGGTCTTCGCCTGAGTAGCGAGGGCTTGCGAGCTTCAGGCCTTCTGCATCAGCATCAAGGCCAGAGAACTGTTTCGCGAATTCAGGGTCCACCCGAGGCGGCGACGCGCTGAACGCATAGGTCATGGCGAGACCAGCAGCGAGTGCGGGAACAGCTAGCCGCAACTGGCGCACCAGCACAGAGTGCCGGTGGACGCGCTTGGCTTCCTGGCTGACATGCGGACCCATCATAAAGGTCGGCAACTCCTTCGCCCCCACGGCGTTCATGTTCGTCTTCCCCTGTCCCACACTCCATACGTGGCACGTGAAACAAAGAGTTAAAAGGTGTGCAGATGTGTCTTGGGGTGAAAAGCAGCTTAGCTGTGGGCGAAAATATCGGTTTCCGGCCATCCGCCTAGGTCCAATGCGGCCCGCGTCGGTAGAAAGTCGAAACACGCTTGGGCCATCTCAGCCCGGCCTTCTCGCGCCAGACGTGTATCTAACCAAGCTTTCACATCGTGAAGGTGCAGAACGTCCGACGCCGCATAGTGCTTTTGCGCATCGGACAGCTCATCCGCACCCCAGTCAGAGGACTGCTGCTGCTTCGACAGGTCGACGCCCGCAGCCTCCTTCACGACATCTTTGAGGCCATGGCGGTCGGTATAAGTCCGCACCAGCTTGGATGCGATTTTGGTGCAATAGATCGGCGTGGTCTCAACACTGAGATACGCCTTCATCACCGCCACGTCGAAACGAGCGTAGTGAAAGATCTTGGTCACCGACGTGTCGGCCATCAGCGCCTTCAGACGCGGCGCTTTATACTCTCCTTGCGCAAGCTGGACGAGATGCGCATTCCCATCGCCCAGGCTCAGCTGCACGACACACAGCCGATCACGAACAGGGTTCAGGCCCAGGGTCTCGCTGTCCACCGCCACGCAGCCATCGCGCGCGGCGCTCCAGTCGAAGCTCTCTGGCAAATCCCCCTTGCTCAGCGTGATCGTCATGGGTCCTCCTATCGGTCGCGGGGGTCTCGGCCATGTCCGGCGGGCGCGTCAAGCTTTGTCGCCGCCCTGCCCGCGCCGGCGCAGGATCTTCCAGATACCGAACAGGCTGATCGCGATCCACGCACACTCGATCACAAAGGACGCGAGGTTGAAGGTGTGGGTCAGGCTCACCAGGATCAGCACTGCGCCCGCGAGGTTCAGCACCGGATAGGGCAGAGAGTCCGATGAGAGCTTCTCTACCTGGAGCAGGAAGTACGCAGCGAGGATCAACAGCACGCCGAAGATGCCGATGGCGTCAAAGATCACGTGCTCATCCTCTCGTTTTGCGTTAGCTGGCGCTAGGCCGCTACGCTGGGCGGTGCAAGCTTTCGGGAGGCGGCGATGGGTGACGAGACGGTATGGGTGAGGCTCGCTGTGCCTTATGCTGATGCCGTTCGTGCACGGATCGACCATCTCAGGCTGAACGTGACGGAGGAGCCTCTGAGCGACCGGCCAGGGCGCCGTGTGCTGATCACCTTCCGCGGGATGCACGATGAGCCGCTCGATGCCTACGACTGGGTACATATTGCCGGGGCGGGCGCTGACCATGTGCTGAGCTCGCTGCCCTCTGATGGCAAGGTGCCGCTCCTCACAAGAACAGTGGGGAAGATGGGGCAGCAGATTGGCGAGTATGTGCTATCCTACATTCTTTCCGATCTTCAGCTGCATACGGAGCGTCGGAAGCTGCAAGCGCAATCGGAGTGGAACGTCGAACGGCTGGAGGGGCGTTTCCTCTTCAACACAGACGTCGCCATCCTGGGCGTCGGCGGTGTCGCCCAGGGGATCGCCTCGATGCTTGCGCCGCTGGCTCGCCGCGTGATTGGCTATGGCCGTTCCGCGCGACACGTTGATCCGTTTACGGAGGTTCGGGCGCTCAAGGACTTTAAAGGTGCAGATATCATTGTCGGTGCGTTCCCTCGGACACCAGCAACAGATCGCTTGATCGGCTCGCAGGTTTTCGATGCGTGCCGGGACGCCCTGGTCATTAACATCGGCCGCGGCGCGACGCTTGATGACGAAGCTTTGCTCCGTGCGCTGGATAACGGCAACCTCAGGCACGCCGTGCTCGACGTCTTTCGAGAAGAGCCTCTACCGAAGACCGAACCGTTTTGGGCTCATCCCAGGGTCACCGTAACGCCGCACGTTTCCGGTATCACGTTGGCGGAGGACACGGCCGATGCGTTCCTCCGTCACCTGCCTGCCTTCATGGACGGCACGCTGCAGTCGACCGTGTTCCCGGACCGAGGCTACTAGGCCGCCGCCCGCGCAGCTTTCCCTCGCCGGATTTCGTCGTGCGAAGCCCAAACTGCGTGGGTGCCGCTAGAGATGCGGTGGGGCAAAATGATCCGAG
Organism: Pseudomonadota bacterium; assembly: GCA_039198765.1. Classification (GTDB taxonomy): domain Bacteria; phylum Pseudomonadota; class Alphaproteobacteria; order Caulobacterales; family Parvularculaceae; genus Parvularcula. The sequence continues at coordinate 5,062 of JBCCTF010000011.1, read as the reverse complement.
CTACCGGACCTTGGGAGATGTCTTTGGCATCCAATATGACGCACTCGGAACGATCCTCGTTCATATCCGTGATGTAAGACAGGACGTAGCCGTCGTCTTCATCCGTGGCCCCATCACGGGGTGCAAACGGTGCCTCACTGCCGAACCTGTTCTGGCCGAACGACAGCTTCTGCATATCACCCGTCTCAAGGTCGTGCTTCTTCAGGCCGTTGAACAGGAACATGCCTGGCTGCGCCGTCGCGCTGTAGACATACCGGTTCGGGCGGCACGCCGCCTGCTGATTGATCGTCCCGAACTCGACATAGTCATCATTATACAGACGTTCTTCTGTCGTCTTGCCCGTCACCATGTTGAAGCGCCAACGGTGCAGCTTCGGCTTGAACGAGTGGTAGTCGATGTTCGCGAGCAGCTTGCCAAAACGCGGGTCGAGACCAGGCATTTGGATGGGCGCGGGATCGGGGTCCTCCTGGAAATAGCCGTCGACGACGACCTCATCGCCCTCCTCCCACGCATTCGTCCAGTGCAGGACGTAGGTGGGGGCCGCCTCAAACCACTTGATTTCATTCGGCGACCCTCGGCGCGGAATGATCGCAAAGCGGGTGGGAAGGTTCGGATGCCAGGCGGCTGAATGAATGCCCGCCTCGAGCAGCTCTTCCTTCCAAAAGAGCGGCATGTCGATCAGGATCGAGTAATTCTCCGTGAACGCCATATCATGGGGCAGCCTAGGGCCGGGCAATTCGACGGGGACCAGATGATCTAGCTGCCCCGACGGACCGACGACGCCGTAATGCATGTAGGGCGCTTCTTTGCCGTAGTTGAAGAACATCATGTCGCCCGTATGCGGATCAACCTTTGGGTGGGCGGAGATGCCTTCCGGCGGAACCCACGAGGCTGTTCCGTGGTCGGACAGCTCATAAGGATCTAGCTGATAGCCCTCTCCGCACATGTAGAAAGTCGAGAGGACTTCGCCCGCATGAACAACAACGTCCGTCGACGATGCATCTTTCATCCGGCCTCGCGCGCCCCAGCCTTCGCGCTCTGATTTCTTCGGGTTCGCAGCGACACCAGCCCAGAGGGAGCGGCCCGCCTCTTGCTCTGCCTGAAAGCCTTTGGTCTGGACGAAGCGGTTGCGGTAGGTTGCCTTGCCGTTCTCAAATGACATGGCGTGGAGCATGCCGTCGCCATCGAAGGGGTGGTAGACGCCGATGGCATCGAACAGCGGATTCTCCGTGTTCCGAATATAGACGCCAGACAGATCCTTGGGGATGTCGCCAACCACCTCAAGCTTATCTGCGTCGTATTCTGTCGTACACGGAGCCCATGGGCCATTGAGATAGGGGTGCGGGGTTGCCGAAATCTTCGGATCGTATGCGGCTTTCAGTGTAGCGCCCATGGTGGCTGGGTCCCTCGAATTGCTGGACACAGCCTAGAAAGCAGAGCCTCCCCGCGCAAGCTGGCCGGGCCAAAGCCTGCGTGCTAGGCCAGCGCATAAAGTCGGAGGAACGGCATGAGCAAACCTGTCTACATCCTTGGCGGCGCGCAGACGGATTTCACGAGCCATATCACCCGAGAAGAGGGCGATCTGTTCGCCCTGTTTAACGAAGGGGTGCGTTCCGCGCTGGAGACGTGCGAGCTCGACGCGAGCGACGTGCAAGTCGGTCACGTGGGCAATTTCGTGGGGGAGCTCTTTGCTGGTCAGGGCCTCCTCGGCGGGTTTTTTGGACATGTCGATCCAGGATTTCGGGGTATGCCAGCCTCGCGCCATGAGGGGGCGTGCGCTTCGGGTTCCCTCGCTGCGATGGCAGCGATGGCTGATATTGAGAGCGGTCGGTATGACGTGGCTTGCGTCGCTGGCATTGAGCTGATGCGCAATGTGCCCGGTCGTCAAGCTGCTGATCATCTGGGGGCCGCAGCGTGGCGCGGCGCGGAGGCGCAGGATGCCACCTACGTTTGGCCAGCCATGTTCTCTCAGTTGGCGGAGGAATATGACCGCCGCTACGGACTCCGCTATGAGCATCTGATGGAGATCTCGCGGACCAATTTTGCGAACGCGAAACGGAACCCCTTTGCCCAGACACGGGAATGGGGTTTCACGGATGAAAGCTTCACGGCGAGCGACGAAGCAAACCCTGTGATTGAAGGGTGGATGCGTCGGCAAGACTGCGCCCAAGTGACGGACGGTGCCGCCGTGATCTTTCTGGCATCGGAGGGGTATGCTGAGCATTATGCCCATCGTCGCGGCCTCAAGATGTCGGACCTCGCGCGGATTGATGGTTGGGGGCACACGACCTCACCGATCAAACTTGAGACGAAACTGAGCGATAGTCAGTCTTCGGACTATATCTTCCCGATGGTGCGCAAGGCAATCACGGATGCCTACGCACGCGCAGGGATTTCCGGGCCTGAGGAGCTGGATGCGATCGAGACCCACGACTGCTTCTCGATCACGGAGTACATGGCGATCGAGCACTTCGGCCTGACAGCGCCTGGCGAGGGGTGGAAGGCGATTGAGGAAGGGCGGATCGCGCGCGATGGCGCCTTGCCCGTCAACCCGTCAGGCGGATTGATCGGCCTTGGTCACCCTGTCGGTGCCACCGGAGTGCGGATGCTTTTGGATGGCTGGAAGCAAGTGACCGAGCGCTCTGGCGAGACCCAGGTTGAAGGCGCGAAACGTGTGGGTACGTACAATGTTGGTGGATCGGCGACGACGAACTGTTCGTTTGTGGTGAGCCGCGCGGCTTAAGCTGGCGGCTTTGAGCACCAGACCAATCGTCCGATCACGGCGGACAATGGCAACGTGCCGATGTCAGAACTTGAAACAGAGTCGGGAGAGTCGCCTGCGAGCGTGAGGGTCTCTGGCGTCGTCAGCTCGACGCGTTTCACGATCTCGCCAAAGCGGTGGTGCCGGGCGAGGACGATGTCCCCGCTCGACACGCTTTTGGTTTTCCTGAAAAGCGCGAAGCTGCCATCGGGAAGCGCTCGGCCCATGCTGTCACCGACCACGCGGATCAGCGTAAAACCGAGCATCGTCCAAATTCAGAGGACAGGATAGACCACGTCGAGGTTCGGCGGATACGGGCATGCACCCTTCGCCGTTTTGACCGACTTGGTCGTCCAGAAGAGCTCAGCAAACTGATTCACGAGGTCAACGAGGGCGAGAGCATCGTCGCGGTGAACGTCTTGCTTGCAAGCGCTGGCCTTCATCATGATCGAATGCGCGAGGCCGTGCACCTCGGGATGCTTCTCAAGCAGCGGGCCTTTGAAATAGTCGCCCCAGATCACGCGGATCTCTTGCTTGACCTTCTCGGCTTCCTCTTCCTTGCGGAGAGTGCATCGTGCACGGAGGTTTGCGAGGGCGACCGGGTCGTCACTCTTCGCGTCGTGCATGATATCCATCAGGCGGACAACGGAGACGGCGGCAATGAGAGCCGGACCCGTGTCGTAGATACCGCAAGGGATATCACAGTGAGCGCTGGCGCGGCCGATGAGGCCAGTTTTGTCGAGGCGGGAAAGGAGTTCGTGGATCATAAAAGCCCCTATGCAGGATTTGGATTGTCCAAACAACTGGGGCTTGTCTACGACCGTTAGCGCCCAGAGCGACGGCGGCGTATCGCCACAATCGCGACGCCAGCCAAGGACGCCAGGGCAGCAGGCACAACAATGTGATGGGCCATGAAGTGCCCGTGATCGCCAACATGCGCGAGCGCAGTTCCCGAACCGAAGACAAGAAGCGAAGCGAGCGTGGTAGCTGTGCGTGTCACGTTACAGAGTTCCTCAATCGAAATGCGAGACGGGCCGTAGTGACTGGCGTCGCCACGGCAGTTTTGTCAACCTGCATCAAGAGCTAGCGCGGCCCTCGCACTTGTCGAGTAGTTTTGCGAACGATTTGCAGTTTAGTCAGCCGTTCAGCTGCTCGCCCAGGTGCTCACCCAAGCGCAACGCCAGCGAGACGAGCGTCAGGGTTGGGTTCACGCCCCCGCCGGTGGAGAAGACCGAGCTGCCTGCAACATAGACATTCTCTTTCGAGAAGATGCGGCAGTTCTCATCGACCACACCGTAGCTCGGCGTGGAGGCCATGCGGGTGGTGCCCATGTGGTGGGCGTGAGCTTCGATCTTCGGCGTGCCGTTGAGGGTTCCAGTGTTGATCCGTGCACGGCCGATGTTCATCTCAGCGAACGCTTTGCCCACTTCGAGGCCGAGCGTGCGGATGGTGTGAAGGTCACGATCTAGGATCTCATATTTAAGACGCATACGGCCTTTGCCGAAGGGATCGAGATCGTTCGGGTCCACCATTACACGGCTGTCGCGATTGGGCAGATGCTCAAGGATCGAGCCGAAATAGCCTTCACCGTCACAAATGAGGTTTTGACCACTCGCCTGGATACCAGCCTTCAAGCGCGGCACGGTGCAGTTCACATCACGACGTACACGGCGCATCATGGCGAGACGGCCATAGAACTTGGTCTTGGAGGCGGGGTGGATCGACACCGTGCCGTTGGCTATGCCTTCGCGCTCCATAAGCTCAAAGGACGGCAGCAGCGGACGACCATTCCCGCGATGCAGCGGGCTCATGTATTGCGACCAGAAGCTTTCATCCATCTGGGTGAAGATGCCGAAGCGGCACTGGAAGTGCTCCATGAACGTGCGGCCGACCCAGTCGCTTTCGTTGCCGAGCGCCTGGCCGTTCTTGTCCACGCTGTTGAGCATGAACCGCGGGTTTTCGAGCCCGCCCAGCGCCACGACGAAGCGGGCTGCTGAGACCTCTTCGCGTCGACCGTCGTAGCCGGCGATCTTCACTTTGTCAGCGCGGCTGCCATCGTCACTGATATCAAGGTCGGTGGCATTGGCGTTGTAGAGGCAGGTGATCGCCTCCGACTCTTCGATCTCCTGGCGGTACTTGATGCCGAAACGGGTCGGCTTGCTGAGTGCGTAGGTGGCGATGCGGAAGCGTTTGTCCGTCCACCCCTCAAAACTGTAACCTTCAAGCGGCTTATCGGCAATGTCGAGAATCTCTTTCGCGCCATCGAGATGGCGGTAGGTCTCTTCATAGCTGATCGGCCAG
>JBCCTF010000010.1:0-41575 GCA_039198765.1 Pseudomonadota bacterium | reverse complement strand
TGCCGCCATAAAAAATGGGCAGGATAAAAAGAGGGGGCGCTGCCGCAACGAGAATTGGGCAAAAAAAAGCGGGGATGTCCTGCAGGACTTCATCACCCGCGCTCCGGACGACATGGCGAAGGCGAAATATTCCGCGATGCGTGAGCGCTCGGTGGGTCTCGGCCTCATGGGCTTCCACTCCATGCTGCAGAACCTGGGCATCCCGTTTGAAAGCGGCATGGCCAAGTCCTGGAACATGCGCCTGTTCAAACACATTCGTCAGAAGGCTGATCAAGCGTCGGTCAAGCTGGCGCATGAGCGGGGCGCTTGTCCGGATGCGGAGGAACGCGGCATCATGCAGCGCTTCTCCCACAAGCTGGCGATTGCGCCGACTGCGTCGATCTCCATCATCTGCGGCGGCACCAGCGCGTGTGTGGAGCCCATTCCGACCAACTATTACACCCACAAAACGCTGTCCGGTTCCTTCGCTGTGAAGAATCAAGCGCTTGAGAAGCTTCTGGAATCCAAAGGTCGGAATGACGACGACACCTGGGCCGGCATTCTTGAGCATGGCGGTTCGGTGCAGCACATTGATGAGCTGACCCAGGACGAAAAAGACGTCTTCAAGACCGCGTTTGAGCTCGACCAGCGCTGGGTCATCGAACTCGCCGCCGACCGCGCGCCGTTCATCTGTCAGTCCCAGTCGATCAACATCTTCCTCCCCGGCGACGTGGATAAGTGGGACCTCCACATGCTCCACTGGACCGCCTGGGAAAAAGGCGTGAAGTCCCTCTACTACTGCCGCAGCCAAAGCGTTCAGCGTACGGCCTATGCTGGTGGGAGAGAGAAGGAAGACAGCGGCGGGGCGCAAGCTGAAGGGTTCGATATTCAGCGCACTGACTATGATGAGTGTTTGGCTTGTCAGTGAGTAACGTTTTTAGGGTGACTTTCTAACTCGGGGTCGCCCCTATTGGCTCAGTCTGACTCTTGTTCTGCATCATCATTTCTGCGGGAGCGCAGCTCTCGTTGGAATAGTTCAGAGTGGTGCCGAGCTTGTTCGGTGAGGTGCTCTTTTACGGCATTGAATTCATTAGTAAATTTATCGTTAGCCCTAAGGTCATATACCGCTGCTAACACGGTAACTACACCGCTTATCCCGGCAAATATCGCCCAAAAGCGGCCACTAAACCACGATCGTTTCTTGGATTCTGGTGGGCTTGCACCTCGCGCGAGTGGGAGCACTTGAACGACTATGGTTCGTTGCGGAAGCTCGTGACAGCTTTGGTGTCTAACCTCAGTGAGAATCTCATCCACATCAACTGTATCTACTGGGACTATATGGCAGTTTAGGTCGCTCGGCGGGTCGGCGAAATTCCGCCATACAGGTAGAGAATTTGGGTCTATACGCCGAATTTTTTTCACCTTAGTGCCCTCTGATCTGATAGCCCCTCGCCAAAGCTCTATTCTCTCAAGAAACTTAGGAAACTAACGTGACGCTTTTATGAACCAATCTGGGAAAATGCAGTGCGAGTGACCCTGTTCGGGACGGGAGTAGGATCACAAATCAGAAAAAACTGCATTTTTTGGTAGAAAATATTTCTTCCTGGGTTAACATTTTCTCCGGGCCGTTTGTTTTTCTCGACAGGGTTAACGAACACCCCCATTGATGCGGGACTGATCCACGGCCCTGGCCGTGGATATCGCTGCCGTAATCTCTGGTAGGTTTAGCTTCATCAAGCCCGCAGGGTGCTGCGGGATACTATCTGCAGGTGGTTATGAGCGAGAGCGTGCGGAGCAAAGCATTCGAAAAGAAGACATTTAGTTTGCCGTTGAGGCTCACCGGAAACTTTGACGATGTCAGTAACCGGCTTGGAGTATCTTCAGATGCGGAGCTTGTCCGCCATGCTCTTAAGCTTCTATTTTTTGTCGAGGCAAATATTGAAGAGGGTGAACGCATCGTTATCCATAAGAAAGATGGCCGCGAAATTGAGCTAGGGTTATTTATTTGAGTTAGCTCTAACAAGTTTTGAGGTGCACCTGCCTTTATAGCTGTCGGGAAGGTGCATCGCGGCTTTGCCTTCATGCACCTTACTGGTCCTCATCCCGGAATTTGCGGAGCAAATATCCGGGGCCTAGGGATTGGTTGAGGTCACCCTTTGCGATTTTCGGGATGACGCGGCACTTTGCCGGCGAAAGGATCATCCCATGCCCCATTTCCTCGTCATTGCCCGTGACCACCCGCAAAAGCCAGAGCGACGGCTTGGTGCGCGTGCGGAGCATTTGGAGTGGGCGAAAGAGCAAAAAGAGGTGGGCCGACTGATCCACGCCGGTGCTTTGCTTGGTGAGGACGGCGGCATGGTCGGCTCTGTGCTGTTGTTTCAGGTCGAGAGTGGTGAGGCGCTCGCCGCTCTCCTTGCAGAAGATCCGTATGCCAAGCAAAACGTTTTCGAAAGCGTGGACATCACGCCCTACAAACCCGCACCCATCTTTCAGGGGTAAGCGCTACCCGCGATCGTCCCTGATGACTTCAATGTCCTGGAAACTGCTGGCGCCTGAGGTGCCGATGGCGGGGCAGGCGCGCTCTTCGAGGCCTTCTTCGCCGAGGTACTCACAGCTTTCGATGGTCACCGTGATGATCAGATCTTCGCACGCACCCTGTTGGTTCAGTATGCTGATCGACTTGTCTTCGGACATGCCCGTCTTTTCGTCCGGGTACTTATGCAGCGACTGGAACGGGATGCGGGTAGTGCCGTCACCCAGCACGAAACGCGTCTCGCCGCGGATGGCGTAAACGCTGTTCACGCCGACATCGACCACGTCACGACGCTCAGGCTGGCAAAAGCCCTCATCGTTGGTCGCCGGGGTGTAGGACAAAAGAATGCCGCCCGGCGGCATCAGGGCCAAAGCCGGATCATCCTGACCGCCGCAAGCCGCTAAGCCGAGCATGGCAGCGCTTAATACGAGACGTTTCCTCATGGTTCGCCCTCCGGGTCTTGGTTATCAATGTCTTACAAATTGTAGAGAGCGACAATACGGAGGCGCAGCAGGGTTAACGCCTAGCCCATGGATATGGGGTTGGGGTTCTCGGCCCGGCGCTTCTTGTCTTGGACCCAGCCACGGACCGTATAAAGAGCAATCGTCAGGTATCCGACCCCATTGATCGTCGCCAGGACCCAGCCGGGGAATGGGCCGATATGCAGGCTCTCAAAACCCGCAACACCGCCTGCCGCCCCCAGGCATTTCCCGTAAAGCGCAGCCGTCTGCACACTGAAGATCCACATATAGTTCCTGCGCAATCGGCGGCCGAGGGCGCGGGCGAAGCTGATGTGATGCTCCGGCCTTTCATAATCCTCGGCCAAGCGGTTCAGCCAGACAGGATCCTCGACCCTGTTGCGGCGCATCATCGGAGCGTAGAAATGGATCTCCAACCACCGCGCCCGGGCGCGCCAGACGTTGAAATACCGGTACCGCCGCGCTTCCAGATACAGGAACACACAGATTAAGAGCGCCACGAGGAAAAGGGGCAGGGCGGAGCTTTCCGCCGACTGGTACGAAATCGTCAGTGCAAGGCCTAAACTGACGACGGACCAGTTGGTTGTCGCATCCAGCCGCGTGCGCCAGATGGTCGAGCGGTAGACTTCCCCCCGGTAAAGGTGAGCCATCGCGCCGAGCTCGGCACCTGTCAGTGGCTCACAAACCTCGGACTTCGCGTCGTCCACTTCCGCACTCCAAACACGTGTTGGGGGAAGGCGTTAGCGCGAATTGCTGAGAGAATCGAGAACGGCGCTGCGATCAGTCCTGGTCGTCTTCGGGCGCTGGCAGAGAGACCTCGGGCTGAACCTCGCCTTCTGGGGCAACAGCGGGCTCTGGCTTCAGCTCAGGAACAGGCGCCGTGGCGGTAGGCTCAGCAGCGGCAGGTTCGGCGTTGGGCGCAGGTGCGCTGGCCATGGCGAGGACGGGCTCCGGCGCTGCGGCCTTGGCCATGATGGCGCGGAATCCGTTCTCCGTCCGCATGTCACCGTTGGCGAAGTAGGTGTTGCCGCTGCCAGGATCGAGGAACCAGAACCGTCCCGATTGCGGCTCATAACGGACAGCCGCGTCCACCTTGTTGCCGCCCACGAAGCAAGCCTCCGCGTCAGCATAGCAGCCGGTGAAGTCACCCGGTACATCGTTGGGAATGGCCGCTGCGACGAACACGGACTCTTTCAGAAGAGCAATTTCCTCCGTGTCCAGATCAGGTGCTCCCGGCGCGTCTTCCACGGCCTCTTGCGCTGCGTCGACGGCTTCTTCGGCATCGGCAAGAAGCTTGGTCGTCTCGTCCTCTGGAGTCGAAGCGCAAGCCGCGAGAGCGATGAACGAAGCAGCGGTGGCCAGATGGCGGCGAATAGTGAGCATGCTGACGAGCTACCGTGCGTCGGCGTGACACCGAAACCCCTTGTCCAAACTTTCACGCGGCGGCGTGACGGTCAGGCAATTATGTCGGGCAAGAGCTGGTCGCGCAGCTCTTGGATTTGGTCTTTAAGGATGAGCTTGCGCTTCTTCATCCGGCCGATGGTCAGGCGGTCGTAGGGCATCCGCTCTTCCATCGACAGGATCGCCTGGTCGAGGTCGCGGTGCTGTTGCTCCAGCTCGCTGATCTTCATTTTCAGCGCGTCGTCGTTAGCGCCATCGGGTTCCGGCACGGTGACTTGCGGGGCGCCGTCGCCTTCGATGACGGTGAAGTGGGGTTTGTCATCTCGGCTCATGGGCCGTGGTCCTCGACAGTTTGGCTCAGGCTACGAAAGAGGCCCATGGGGCTCGCAGGACCCTCCTCATCGGCGATCATGATCGGCGTGTCCACGTTTTCTCGCGCTAGAGTGAAGAGAACCTCACTGCGCGCGGCCATATCGTCGAGACCGCCGACCGGGGTGGAGCGCTCTGTCGTCACCGCGTCGAGGCGCCTGAGGACCAGTTCTTCGCTCATGATTTCCGTGCGCAGCACTTCGTCCCGAAGTGCTTTGAGCGCCTCCGCCGTGAAGCCGATGCGGGGGCCGCTCAAGAACCGACGCACAGCGCGGAGGGGGCGTGTTGTGTGCATCGCCATCTCTCGTGTGGTGCCGAGGATCTCTTTTGCCTCGGCTTCCTCCAGCGGAAAGCCATGCCGCGCTGCCCACAGGCACCAGATCACGCTGTTCACATCGATGTGGTAGCGGTCCTGCAGGTTCAGGAGATCCTCTTTCACCCCAGGTAGCTTGTAGATCTTCAGCGCGTAGTCCCACAGCGGCAGCATCTATCGGCGACCCTTCTCCAAGTCTTCGCCCCACCGCTTCACGCCCGGCGCTTTGAGGCCGAAGATATCAAGGACACGGCCGACTGACTGCTCCACCAGCTCATCCACCGATGTCGGTTCAGCGTAGAATGCAGGTAGAGGTGGGGCGATGATCGCACCCATCTCAGCGAGGCTCGTCATCGTGCGCAGGTGGCCGAGGTGGAACGGCGTCTCACGAACCATCAGCGCGAGGCGGCGTTTCTCTTTCAGGCAGACATCGGCCGCGCGGGTCAGAAGGGACGACGTCACCCCCGTCGCGATCTCCGACATCGACTTCACAGAGCAGGGAACGACGACCATGCCGATTGTCTCAAAGCTGCCTGAAGCGATCGGCGCTCCGACATCGGCGATGCCGTAGATGTGATCTGCAGAATCGAACGCAAAACCGTCGCCCATCTCGTAGGCGAGGGTCATTTTCGCGGCTTTGCTGATCACGACGTGGGTTTCGCACCCGGATTTTTTGGCTGCTTTCAACAACTTATCGGCGTAGATCATCCCTGATGCACCAGAGACACCGACGATCAAGCGAGGTGTGGTCAACGCATTCTCCGAGTCAGTTTCGTGACGTAACAATAATAATTCAACAGTTGGCCCGTTTTTGGTGTGATCGTCTTGATTCCAAGGCTTTATCCGCCGATTTGTGCGTTAACCTCGATCAACTCTTTCTTAACCATAGTTTATAACTCGTGACTCGTTCCGTCGCGAGTGCTTGCATCATTTTGGCCCGGCGAACGACCCGGTCCGCTCATAGCTGAAAAGGAGACCCTCTATGTCCATTGAAGCACGCCTCACAACGCTCACTGAACGCCACCATGCCCTCGAATCGGCGATCGCAGAGGAGCGAAGCCATGCGGCATTGGACGAGATAAGGATCAACGATCTCAAGCGTCAAAAGCTCGCTATCAAGGACCAGATGGCGGAGCTTCAAACGCAAGAGCGACCTAGCTAGAAGATGCCATCGGACAAGCCCCGGCCCCGCCCGGGGCTTGTTCCGTCACCGAAGCTTCTAGGCGGGAACCCGAATGGTCTCACGTACCGTTATCATCACTGGCGCTGCGAGCCCCCTCGGTCGGGCAACGGCACTCCGGTTCACCAAAACCAGCGACAAACTGATCCTCACCGACCCTGACCGCGGACGTGGGCTGGCTGTGAAGGAAGAAGTCTTGGCCAAAGGCGGCCAGGCGACGTTTATCTCGGCTGACCTCCACGACGCGCTCGACGTGCATAATGTCATGGCGGAGGCGCTCGACAGCTACGGCTCCGTCGACATCCTCGCCCATTGCGCCATGCACTATCACGACGGTCCGTTCCTTGAGACGTCAGAGGCGATGTTCGACGATGTGGTCGACCGGAACCTGCGCTCCGCCTTCCTGATCAACCGCGCCGTGGCCCGGCAGATCATCAAACAAGCCGGCAAGTCTGACGATGGCGGCGTGGGCAAAGCCATCGGCTCGGCCATCGTCAACGTCGTCTCAGACGAGGCGGCCCAGGTGAATGCCGACAACGCCATCTTCGCCGCCACCCAAGGAGCGGTCGTCCAGCTCACCAAAGCGGTGGCTGCTGCCCTTTCGCCGTGCGGTGCGCGGGCTAACGCCGTGGGTGTGGGCGGGATCAAGGAGACCCTCGAGGAAATTAGGGTCAAAACCGCTGAACAGCGCGAGGCGTCGATCGCTCGCATCCCCATGGCCAGACGGGGCGAGCCCAAGGAAGTCGCCAATGCCGTGCATTTCCTGGCCGCGAGCGAAGCCAGCTTCATTACCGGCCAGGTTCTCTATGTGGACGGCGGGAAATTGGCTATGGCCGGGCCGTTGCAGGCCTCAGACAGCGACTGACCATCCGGTCATTCAGGTGGCCTTTTCCATTGCATCGAGCGGCTCAGACCGTGATATTGCGTGCCCCAAGTTGGCCTCTGGAGGGCTGGATCATGCGGACTATGACGCACGCGTTTATTGGGGCTGCGGCCCTGACCCTCAGCCTGTCCAGCTGCACCTACAACGAGGAACTGGGCCGTTCGCAGCTCCTGTTCACCGGCGAGCAGAGCATGGCCCAGGCCGCGGCGGCCAGCTGGCAGCAGATCAAGCAGCAGCAGCGTGTTTCAAGAGACTCCCGCTATACCTCGCGGCTCAATCGCGTCGCCCCGCGCCTTCTGCGGGCGGCTGGCGAGGATCCGAACCAGTGGGAGTACTTGGTCTTTGAGGACGACAGCCTGAACGCGTTCGCCCTGCCGGGCGGCCGGATCGGCATCTACACAGGCATCATGGACACGATGCGCAACGATGCGCAGCTCGCCACCGTCGTCGGCCACGAGATCGCCCACGTGAAATACCGCCACTCCGGCGAGCGCTACAGCCAGCAGATGGCGGCGTCCTTCGGCATCGGACTCGCCACCATTGCGACGAGCGCCAGCTGCGATGGCAGCGCCCGACAGCGTCAAGACTGCCAGCGCCGAAACGCTGCCTACGCCCAGGCGTTTGGTGTCGGCGTATTGTTCGGAGCCATCCTCCCCTACAGCCGGAAGCACGAACTCGAAGCCGACATCGGCGGCGTCCGCTACATGGCACGCGCTGGCTATAACACCTGCGAGTCCGTCGTTTTCTGGCGCCGCATGGCTACCGCCAGCGCGGGCCAACAGCGCCCGCCAGAGTTCGCCTCCACTCACCCGGCATCAGGCACCCGCATCAGCCAACTCCAACGCGCCCTACGCGATATGGGCCAAAGCTGCGGCTAGGCCTCAGGCTTCCGTTTCTTCCGCGCATAACGCAACGCGCGAAGATCAGCGCCGTGGTTGAGGAGTGCGTCCAACGCCTCGCCGATACGCTTGGCCTGCGTGGGCTCAGTTTTCGCGGAGAGAACGTGCTGAGAAAGCATCCGCTTCTTGCCGGGTGTCAGAGCCTCCCACATCGCCGCTGCATTGCGATCGTTGCGAAGCGCGGCGCTCAGACCGGCAGGCACGTCAACATGATCCTGGTCTGCAATGCGGAACCGCATCTCCACATGATCGCCCAAACGCACCTCGGCTTCTTTGAGGACCGTCGGCGAGACGATCACATAGCGACGGCCATCGCCGGTGGGCATGAGCGCGTTCGCGATCGGAACCTCTGCGATCTCCCCCTCAATCCTCAGGCGTGGATATTCATCCAGCGGAAGTTCCGCACAGACCTCATCGGGAACCATCAGGACGTTGTACCAAATCACCCGGGTCTTCCCGACGCCGAACTTTTCGATTGGCGCTTCAAAGGCATAGGGAAAGAAGACGTCGTTGCTCATGGCCGTTCCTCTAGCGTAAGCTTGCGATAGGCCAGACGGCTGGACCTCCACCATCTCTTGCGCCGGCGATCGAGATCACATGCCTGCGATGACCCACGTTCCACCGAGACGGGAAACCACCCTCCGCGCGATGAAATAGGGGGTGACGGCCCACCACGTTTTCGGTATGGCCCAGCGCTCGCGACGGGCTCTGCCCAACGCCTGTGCCGCCTTAGCTCAGTAGGTTAGAGCGCTTGATTGTGGATCAAGAGGTCCCCCGTTCGAACCGGGGAGGCGGTACCACTCTTCTCCATCGCTGAACCGTCTTTCGGTTCGTTGGGCCTGCTTTTTTACGCGCGATTTGATTTCAGTCAGAACTGAAGTGTTCTGAATGTGCATGTTATCGCCATGCGCGAAGCGTGGCGAAAATACCTGGCCGTCGATGTACCCAGCTACACCAGCTACCCGGTCTCGGCAGGCTTTGCTGCGACCGCTGATGGCGGCACCCTTGCGTATGCTGAGGTGTTGAAAGCGATCGATCCTTACCAGCTTGTCGCGCTCTATCTGAACGTGCCGGAGGCGATCGCTGGAGCTTCGGCTCTGCGAACCGCGGTGGATGATCTGATCGAAGAGATTGGGATTGTCGCCCGGGTTCTTGATGGTCGAGGGGTGCTATCGGCCGTGCATCTTCGCGGGGCGATGGCGAGCCAGCTGCGCGGGCATGATGTGCAACGGCTGCTGTCAGCGGTAGAAGTGCAATTGGGTTTGCGGGAGTCGACTCCGGTCGCGATGGACCTCGACCCAACCACCAGCAACGCGATTCAAGCGGCACACTTCGTCAAGCAGGGGATTCGCCGGTTCTCCGTGAACATCGAGCCACGTGCCTGCGGGGGACCGTCGCTTCACGAGAAAGATCAGCGTGTTGCGGACTGCGTTGCCGATTTGCGCGCGCAAGGCGCGTCTGAGGTCACGCTGGTTGTTCAATGCGACGGTCGCGAAGCCAGCCTGTGCGATATTGGCGAACTCGCGCGCGACGTTCTCGAGATTGCGCCAGAGAGGATTGCACTCGCACCTGATGCTATGTCGTTGCCGGGGCCGGGCGGGCTTGCAGCTCACGCGTCGAGATCATCGATTCAATTCGCCCTCGTTGAGCGTGCTGCCGCAATCTTCGAACTCGGCGGCTACGTGCGGATCGGAACCGACCACTTTGCGAAGCCAGGCTCAGCCCTTGCTGTGGCACATGAGATGGGTCGTTTACGACGCGGGCCCATAGGATTTACCGATGATGCCGCCGTCACGATCCTCGGCCTTGGGGTGGGCGGCCAGAGTGAGGTCGGCGAAACAATTATTAGCAATACCAGTGACTTAGCCATGTATCAGGCGGCGGTTCGTTGCGGTGTTTTGCCCGTCGCGGGGATCACACACCTCAGTGCGCGGCAGAAGGCTTTGGGTGTTTGGATCAAGGATTTGCTCTGCCATCGCCGTGCCAGCCTCGCAGAATACCTCGCGATCATCACCAAAGATGGGGGTGTCTCGTCGACTTTTTCCCTCGATGACAATCTGAGGCCTCTCTTGAAGGACGGTCTCGCGGTCATTGATAAGTCAGAGATTATCATTCCGACTGAGGCGGCTCCATTTGCCCGTTTGGTCGCTGCAGCCTTCGATCCGGAGGCTCCACCGAAGCCGCCATCGGCGGCTTAACCTCTGATCTGACAGAAACTTTTGGAGGCTGCGGCACTTTGGTATATACTTTCAATTCTTCGTGAGATTGTACCGACCATGTCAGATACGGGTAGCCTCGGACGTCAACCGCCATCGTTCTCCTGCGTGGGATGTGGTCTTCGCGAGGTGGGCATTTGCGGTGAGCTGACCGACGGCGAAGTCTCCGTGATTTCTCGAACCATGGCCAAGCTGCCTGTCGAAGCGGGCGGGACGGTTCTTCGTGAAGACGAGCCATCACCCTACCTGTTCATGATCAGTCTGGGCGGGTTCCGCCTCGTGAAGAACCTCGAAGACGGTCGTCGTCAGATCGTCGGCTTCCTCTTCCCGGGCGACTTTATGGGCATGAGCTTTGAGACGCCCGCTGAGTTCTCGGCCGAGGCTCTGGAACCTTCGCGCGTCTGCCGGTTCAGCCATTCCATGCTGAACGAGCTGAGCTTCAAGCATCCGGGTATCAAAGACCGCCTGATTGCTAAGGGTCACCACGACCTGCAGCGGGCGCAGGCGCATGTTCTACTGCTCAGCCAGCCGAGCGCTGAGGAACGGGTCTCCATGTTCCTCTCGACCCTGTCCGATCAATACAAGAGTGAGGCGTTCTGCCTGCCGATGCCGCGCCAGGATATCGCTGATTACCTTGCCTTACGGCTCGAAACGCTGAGCCGGTGCCTTGCGAAACTGCGGAAGAGCGGCGCTGTCGCGGTCGATGGCCGCCACGTGGTCCTTAAGCAGGCGCTTTAGGCCCACTCCGATCATCCCGGTCCGGACGCATCATGGCGTGGCACGCATGGTACTCCGCGTGCGGAGCAGGCACATCTCCATCATCCAGCGGGAACGGCACGCTAACACGCGTCCCGTCACCCCGACAGATCGTCATCATCGGCCCATCCTCTGTTGCCATTGCCCAAGCTGGTCCCTGGAACGCCAACGCTAAGAGGGGGACGGTACGCAACGCGGCGATGACATGATCGCGCATTCAGCCAGTCTCCTAACTCGCTGTGACCATGACTCATTTCTGCCGACAGTGATTTGACTTTGGTCAAACCCGCGCGCGGAGAGTTGTGCGAGGATCCCTCTGTTAGTGATCCAGCGGAGTGCGTAACGCAGTGTCCTCCACAACCCTTCCCCAGGCCCCTCGCGGCGTTGGCATGGAAATCCCGATCCTTGCGGGTTTTCTCGGTGTCGGCGCCTTGTTCTTTTTCGGCGTAGCCTCTGCCACGCCTGAAGCCGCCATGCGCATTCACGCGTTTATGTTCCTCGCGGCGTTCTGCGGAGGCCTTTGGGCGCTCTTGCAGTACGTGCAGAACGGCGCGCGACCTGATCCGACCACGTACAATTTCGGTGTGATCAAGGCGGGTGTGTTCGCGGCCTCTTTCTGGGGGATCGCCGGGTTCTTGGTTGGGGTGATCATCGCCACCCAGCTGGCGTTCCCCCAGCTGTCGTTCCCTGAGAGTGCTCCGTGGGCGAACTTTAGTCGGCTCCGGCCTGTCCACACCTCCGCGGTGATTTTCGCGTTCGGCGGCAACGTCCTCCTCGCGACGTCGTTCTACGTGGTGCAGCGGACAACGCGGGCGCGTCTGTTCGGCGGCATGCTCCCGTGGTTCGTGTTCTGGGGCTACAACCTCTTCATTGTCATTGCGGCCACTGGCTATCTGATGGGGATCACCCAGTCGAAGGAGTATGCCGAGCCTGAGTGGTATGCGGACCTTTGGCTAACGGTCGTGTGGGTTTGCTACCTGCTCGTCTTCCTCGGTACACTGTGGAAACGTCGTGAGCCGCATATCTACGTGGCCAACTGGTTCTTCCTGGCGTTCATCGTCACCGTGGCGATGCTGCACGTGGTCAACAACCTGGCAATGCCGGTCTCACTGGTCGAAAGCCGTTCGTACTCGGTCTTCTTCGGCGTTCAGGACGCGCTGGTGCAGTGGTGGTATGCCCACAACGCGGTGGGCTTCTTCCTCACCACCGGCTTCCTTGCCATCATGTACTACTTCATCCCCAAGCGGGTGGACCGGCCTGTCTACTCCTACCGGCTGTCGATCGTGCACTTCTGGTCGCTGATCTTCATGTACATCTGGGCGGGCCCGCACCACCTGCACTACACCGCGCTGCCTGAATGGGCGCAGACCTTGGGCATGGTGTTCTCGGTCATGCTGTGGATGCCCAGCTGGGGCGGCATGATCAACGGCGTGATGACGCTGTCGGGTGCGTGGGACAAGCTGCGGACCGACCCGGTCGTCCGTATGATGATCGTCAGTCTTGCATTCTACGGCATGTCCACGTTCGAAGGTCCGCTTCTGTCGGTCCGCGCCGTGAACTCGCTATCGCACTACACTGAGTGGGGCATCGGCCACGTGCACTCTGGCTCGCTCGGTTGGGTTGGCTTCATCAGCTTCGGCGCGCTTTACTGCCTGACCCAGTGGGTGTGGAAGCGTGAGCGCCTCTACTCTCTCGCGCTGGTCGAATGGCACTTCTGGATCGCAACGCTCGGCATCATCCTCTACATCTGTGCGATGTGGGTGGCGGGCATCACCGAAGGCCTCCAGTGGCGCGCCTACGACGAATATGGCTTCCTGCAGTACTCGTTCATTGAGACCGTCCAGGCCAAGCATATTCCCTACATTATCAGGGCTATAGGCGGACTGATGTATCTCGCCGGTGCACTGATCATGTGCTTCAACCTGTACCAGACGGCGAAGGGCCGTGTGCGGATGAGTGAGCTTGAGCCGAAGGCGAAAGCCACCCGCACACCTGATGTCGCCCCGGCCCCTGCGGAGTAGTTCGTCATGTCGATCATGAACCGTCACTCGTTCCTTGAGAAACACTCTGGCCCGCTTATCGCCGGCATCCTGGTTACCGTCGCGATCGGCGGTTTGGTAGAGATCGCACCCCTCTTCTACGTGGAGAACACAATCGAAGAGGTGGACGGCGTTCGTCCGTACACGCCGCTCGAGCTTGCCGGCCGTGAGGTCTACATCAAAGAGGGGTGTTACTCCTGCCACAGCCAGATGGTCCGTCCTCTGCGTGATGAAGTGGAACGCTACGGCCACTACTCCCTCGCGGCGGAAAGCATGTTCGATCACCCGTTCCAGTGGGGGTCAAAGCGAACAGGGCCAGATCTCGCGCGGGTCGGTGGTAAGTACTCTGACGATTGGCATCGCGAGCACCTGATCAACCCGTCAAACCTGGTGCCTGGCACGGTGATGCCGAAGTACGCGCACCTCGATCAGGTTCCGGTGAACTTCGAGCGAATTGCCGCGAAGATGGCTGCCAACCGCCGGGTCGGTGTTCCCTATACGGACGAGCAAATCGAGAACGCTGTCTCTGACCTGCGTCTCCAGGGTGGATCGCCACTAACTGAGGATTATGAAGGGTTTGAGGCGCGTTGGGAGGGCGTCGCGGTTCCCGACATGCCTGATGATGAGTTCATCAGTGAGATGGATGCGCTTATCGCCTACCTCCAGGTCCTCGGCACGATGGTCGATTTCTCCACCTTCGAAATTGAGCAAGAGGCGCCGCCGCCTCTGCGCCAAGTCGAGAACGAAGGCGAGCCGTCGACCGGGACGAGTGGAGGCTAAGCCATGCATATCCTCCTCTCCAATATCGCGCAGACAGTGGGCCTCTCGCTCTTCGTCTTCGCTTTTGTCCTGGTGCTGATCTACGCGCTAGCGCCAGGTAACAAGACCAAGTTCTCACGCGCGGCCAGTGTTCCGCTTGAGGAAAAGGATCCGTATAAAGATGAGTGATGATCCGAAAACCAAAGAACCCTATGTCGATGAGCATACCGGCGTTGAAACCACCGGTCACGAGTGGGACGGTATCCGTGAGCTGAACAATCCGCTGCCGCGTTGGTGGCTGATCCTCTTCTATGTCTCGATTGTCTGGGCGATTGGGTACTGTATCTTCATGCCGACCTATCCAGGTTGGGATGGTTTGCGCGGTCACTCCGAACGCGAGAACGTCGCGATGGAGATTGCAGAAGCGCACGCCGAGCGTTCTGCCGTTGCCACAAAGCTGCTCTCGCAATTGTCCATGGATGAAATCGAGGCCGACCCTGAGCTGTTCCAGTTCGCGATGGCCGCGGGCAAGTCCGCGTTCGGCGATAACTGCGCCACGTGTCACGGCCCAGGTGGCGGCGGCTTCGAGGGCTATCCCAATCTCGCAGACGACGTCTGGCTTTGGGGTGGTTCGTTGGCAGACATCAAAACAACCATCCGCCATGGTATTCGTGCGCACTCGGATGAAACACGTCTTTCAACAATGCCGAGCTACGGCACGCACAAGCTGTTGACTCCACAGGAAATCAACGACCTTTCGTATTATGTGGCGAGCCTCTCTCAGCCAAGCGATGGCCATCACGATGCGATCGCGCGGGCGAAACCTGTGTTCGAAGCTCAGTGTGCGGCATGCCACGGTAATGAGGGTCGCGGTGACCGCATGTTTGGTGCCCCTGATCTGACGGACCAGGAGTGGCTGTACGCTGGCGACGTGAAATCGATCCGGACACAGATTTATGAAGGACGGAATGGCACGATGCCGAACTGGGAAGGCCGCCTCGATGAAACGACGATCACGGCGCTGGCTGTCTACGTCCACGCGCTTGGCGGTGGTGAGCCAACCCTGACGGCGAGCAACGAAGACGCTCCGTCTTCGAAGGGTTCTTCTGGGGGCGAATGACGCGCGATGGCTGATGGAGAGCATTCGACCGCGGAAGCGCCGCAGGCTCTCTATGTGCCGCGGGAAAACATCCAGCCGCAGCTGGTTCACGGAAAGTATCGGACCATCAAATGGTTGATGCTTTTCGTGACGCTGGGCATCTATTACGGCATCCCCTGGATCCGTTGGCCACGTGCGGCGCAAGAGCCCGATCAAGCGGTCCTCGTCGATTTCGCGGGCAGCAGGCTCTACTTCTTTTGGTTCGAAATCTGGCCTGATGAGTTCTACCTCGTCACCGGCATCCTCGTTTTGTCCGCACTCGCCCTATTTGCAGTAACGGCAGTATGGGGACGATTGTGGTGCGGCTATGCATGCCCCCAAACGGTGTGGACGGATCTTTTCATCGCCGTGGAACGGATGATCGAGGGCGACCGGAACCAGCGGCTGCGCCTGAACAAGTCGTCCCTCTCCGCAAGTAAGGTCCTGAAAAAGGGATCGAAACACGGTATCTGGCTGCTCATCGCTATGGCGACGGGCGGTGCTTGGATCTTCTATTTCCATGATGCGCCAACCATTGCGCGAGACTTCTTCACCGGCGATGCTCCGGCCACGTCGTACATCTTCGTCGCCGTGCTGACGTTCACGACTTACAGTCTTGCCGGCCTGATGCGCGAGCAGGTCTGTGTCTATATGTGCCCGTGGCCGCGCATTCAGGGCGCGATGACCGACAGCGAGACCTTCCAAGTTGGCTACTTTCGTGATCGTGGTGAGCCTCGAGGTAAGCGCAAGAAGGGTAAGGATTGGTCAGCACTCGGAGATTGCGTGGACTGCAAGCTCTGCGTGACGGCGTGCCCGATGGGTATCGACATCCGCGATGGCGATCAGATTGATTGTATCAATTGCGGCCTCTGCGTGGATGCATGCGACGGCGTGATGAAGAAGTTGGGCTTCAAGCCCGGCCTGATCGCCTACGGTTCTGAATACGCCACTCAGAAGGCCGATGAGCCGCGTAAGCGTTTCCCTCGGCTCATGCGCCCCCGCGTCGGTGTCTACGCGTTCGCCCTGCTGCTCGTCAGCTCACTGATGCTCTTTGGCCTCGGCAGTCGCGAAGCGGTCGAGTTCGGTGTGGAGCGTGACCGCGGTCTCGTTGCAACCTCTCTGTCCGATGGACGGGTCCGTAATGCGCTCACCGTGCGTGTGCTGAACAAAGAGAGCAATACCGCAACCTACACCCTCGACATCACAGGGCCGACAGGTCTTGAGGTCACAGCCATCGGCCATGAAGTGAACAACGGCCAGCTCCGCTTTGAAGTGCCCGGCGATAAGCTGATCAAGCTCCGCGTCTTCGCCACGCTGCCTCAGGAACGGCGCAACGGTGAGAGGATTATCCTTACTCTAACGCCACTTGATGGCGGCGCCGCAATTGAGCAAAGCCTAAGCTTCCAGAGGTAGGTCTATGCCACACAATGCATATCCTGCCGACCGAGGTGACAAGGGCTCTTTCACGCTGACCGGTCGGCATGTGTTTTTCATCTTCGTTGCGTTTTTCGGCGTGGTGATCGCGACCAACGTCGTTTTCGTCCGTCTCGCGCTGTCGAGCTTCCCCGGCGAAGAAGTGAAAAAATCGTATTATCAAGGGCTTCATTACAACGAGATCCTTGATGAGCGGGCTGAGCAGCTCGCGCGCGGATGGTCCGTTGCGTTGATCGAAGCGCCGGTGGCGGGCACCCAGAGCGCCCTGCGCATCAAGCTATTGAACCGCGAGGGCACGCCGATTTCCAACGCCAGGGTTGTGGCCAGCGTCGTGCGTCCCGCAACTGGCGTCGGCGCCCAGGCGCTCGATTTCACCTACGAAGGCGACGGCGTTTACGTGAGTGATCCCGCCGCCCTGACCCGCGGCGCGTGGAACTTGTCAGTCGAGGCGTGGGAGCGCGACGCGGAGACACCGGCCCTGGCCGCGACGTCGAGGTTCCTCGTCCAGTGAGCGTCACGACCCCTGAAGACCTCGGTTGCCCATCCGGATTGGAGCCGCCGCGGACCGAAACCGAAATCGCTGATCCCAGCCCCTTCGTCGTTGAAGAGAAGGGGAGCCGCCGGCTTGAGCTTCTGATCTCGGGTGCGAGTTGCTCCGGGTGCATCGCAAAGATCGAGGGGCGGCTGAAGCAGTTTCCTCAAGTGTCCGAAGCGCGGCTGAACCTGTCCACCGGCAAACTCGCCGTTCAGTGGAGCGGCGATCTTGCTCCGCGTTCTGTTGTTGAGGCGGTGACCGGTCTCGGCTTCGGTGCTGTGCCGTTTGATCCGCAGGCGTCCCGTTCGGCGGATGATGCGCGGGGGCGTGAGCTGCTCCGCTGTATGGCGGTGGCGGGCTTCGCTGCCGCGAACATCATGCTGCTGTCCATCGCCGTTTGGGGCGCGGGCGGCGATGCGGAGATGGGCGAGGCGACCCGCTCGTTCATGCACCTGGTTTCGGGTCTGATCGCGATCCCTGCTGCGGCTTATGCCGCGCGACCATTCTTTTCTTCAGCGCTCGGAGCGTTGCGGAAGGGCGGCGCGAACATGGACGTGCCGATCAGCCTTGCGGTGATCTTGGCTGTTGGTGTGTCGCTCGTGGAGTCGCTTCGCGGCGGCGAGCATGCGTACTTTGATGCGGCGGTGATGCTGCTCTTCTTCCTGCTCATCGGCAGGTGGCTAGACCATCGCTTGCGTACCAAGGCGCGGTCAGCGGCGCGGGACCTCCTTGCCCTGCAAGAGACAACAGCGCTTCGTCAGTCTGCTGATGGCGAAGTCGAGGCCATCAGTGCCCAGACGATCAAGCCAGGTGACCGGCTCGTTCTCACCCCTGGCATGCGTCTGCCTGTGAACGGGACCGTTCGCGAGGGCGAGTCCGATGTCGATACGGCCTTCCTTACCGGTGAGGTGGAAACCCAGCTTGCCCGCGAAGGCACCCAGCTTTTTGGCGGGACCAAGAACCTCTCAGGCCGCCTTTATGTCGAGGCAACGGCGACGGTGGATCAGAGCCTTGTGTCCGACCTTGTCCGTCTGGTTGAGGCGGGGCAGCAGGCGAAAGATCGGTATACGGTGCTCGCTGATAAAGCGGCGCGCGCTTACGTTCCGATTGTGCATACGCTCGCTGCACTGACGATTGTTGGCTGGCTGCTTCTCGGCCACGGCGTGCGTGAGGCGATCATGGCCGCCACCGCGGTGCTGATCATCACGTGCCCCTGCGCGCTCGGTCTCGCGACGCCGGCTGTGCAGGTCGTGGCCACCGGACAGCTCTTCCGCCGCGGTGTTTTTGTGAAGAGCGGCAATGCGTTAGAGCGTCTGGCGAAGGTCCGTCATATCATCTTCGACAAGACCGGCACGCTGACCCTGGGTAAGCTGCAGTGGACCAACCCGCACGACTTCAAGTCGCGCGACACCCGCTCGCTCGCTGCTCTGGCCCGGGCGGGGCTGCACCCAATCTCGCGTGCGATCGCCGAAGCATCCGGTCCTGGTGATCTCGCCGACGGCGTGGAAGAGATACCTGGCGCAGGCATTTCAGGCATGTATCGCGATCGCCACATCAAGCTTGGCAGTGCAGAATTTGTCGGCGCCGAAGGTCCGCTAAGCCGCGGCAGTGACGGTCCCGAAGCATGGCTGCGCATCGACGATGGCGCGCCTAAACGTCTGACCTTTGAAGATCGTCTGCATGCAGATGGTCATGATACGATGGATGAGCTGAAAGCGGGCGGTTTGTCCCTTAGCCTGCTCTCCGGCGACCGCCCTGGCGCTGTTTCGCGGGTGGCTGCGACCCTCGGTCTTGAGGATTGGACCGCAGGGGTACGGCCGGAGGAGAAAGCCGAAATCGTTGGCAAGGTGCGGGACCAGAACGGCGCCACGGCCATGGTCGGCGACGGGATCAACGACGCTGCAGCCCTCGCGCTGGCCGATGTCTCGTTCTCTCCAGGCAGTGCATCGGACGCGGCGCAGTCGGCTGCGGACTTCGTCATCCCGTCTGACGGAATCCACTCTGTGCACGACACATGGCGTATGGCCATCCGCTCGCGGCGGACGATCTTGCAGAACTTCACCTTCGCGGCCGTCTACAATCTCATCGCTGCGCCGCTCGCCATGGCCGGTCTTGTAACACCGCTCATCGCGGCATTGGCTATGTCAGGGTCATCGCTGGTGGTGACGCTCAATGCCCTCCGCCTACGGACGGGCCAGCCCAAGTGACAGGCATCCTACTCCTGATCCCCGTGGCCCTGGTGCTCGGCTGTATCGGGGTGGTTGCCTTCTTTTGGTCACTCAAAGACGGGCAGTACGAGGACATGGAGGGCGCTGCCCACCGTGTTCTGCTTGACGATGATGATCCGCCCCCTGAGGGCTCACTCGCCAAAGACGTCCCGGTAACCGATCCAAGTGGCGAAGCCGAGGAGCGGGAAGAGAACGACAAACCCAACCAATAGCGTCGCGCCGCTGAATGCCACTGCCATCGCGATGATCCACGCCCAAAGCGCCATCGTCGTAGGCTGCGCCTTCACCGCCGCAATGCTCCGGGCAATAGCGGTTGCGAAGTCTGACTCTTGATCAAAAAGAAAGGGAATCGAAAAGGCGCATACGGAGAAAATGCCTGCTGCGATCGCGCCGCCGATCAAGCTGCCCACAATCACCATGGAGATGCCTTGGCCAGTGCTCAGCGCAAACGAAGCAAACTCCATCAAGCTCGACGCATCGCGGTCACCCATCGTGACGAGGAGCGCCGCCGCGATGATCGTCCAAAACCCCATCGCCACGACGATTAGAACGCCGAGGTAAGCGATCTGTCCCGGCGACGCAGCGTCCGGCAAAAGCACCTCAGAAAACGTCGCCTTGCGTCCCTCCTCATCGGCTTTCGCAATGGCATAAAGGCCAGCCGCGAGCAGCGGGCCTGCCAGCGCGAAGCCTCCAACCGCGACCGGTAGAACGCTCATCAGTTGCTGACTGCTCAGGAACCAGAGGAGCGCGTACCCGACGACCACGAAGGAAAGGCCATACCCGGCGGCGAGTACGGCTTGGCGCTGGTAGACCCCGAAAGCCTCACGAATCCAGCGCCATGGCGCTTCGGGCGTTTTCTCGGTTTCGCTCGTCGCTTCGTTCATGGCTTTGCTCTCAGTCACGACAAATTCGCTCATCCCAGCCCTCTCCTCAACCAACCGAAATGTCCTGACAATAGCGCTCTGCAGCCCGAACTGCCTTGATTTCAGTCAAAGCGGTTGGGCACGTGCTTTTCCCCGTGGCTTGGTCTAACGCGGGCGAAAAATCGAACACCCTGGGAGGCCACATGGCTGAGAAGACCGAACTCCGCGTTCAGAAGAACGACCTGGCGAACGTGACCATCGTCACCGAGCCGATCCCCGCGCTCGGCGAAGGGGAGGCCTTGCTTGAGGTTGAGCGCTTTGCCGTGACGGCCAACAATGTGACCTACGGCATTGTTGGCGACCGCATCGGCTACTGGCAGTTCTTCCCGGTGCCAGACGACGGGCAGGGGATCATCCCTGTCTGGGGCTTCGGCCGTGTGATCAGCACGAGCAGTGACCAAGTCGAGGTGGGTGAGCGGGTGTACGGATATTTTCCGATGGGTACGCACCTGACTATCAAGCCTTTGCGTAAGGGCGGTACGCTGATTGACACGGCTGACCACCGCGCGCATCTGCCGCCCGCCTACAACGCTTATCGCCTCACAGCGGAGGAGCCTGAAGCCGCCCAGCAGCGGGAAGACGCGCGCGCGGTCCTCTTTCCGCTCTTCGCAACGAGCTACATCATCGCCGACTGGCTGCAAGAGAACGATCACTTCGGGGCGGAGCAAGTGGTGGTGACCAGTGCGTCCTCCAAGACAAGCTTTGGCACGGGCATGATGCTGAAGCATGTCGGCTCGCCATCAACCCGCATTGGCGTCACGTCGGAGCGGAATAAGGCGTTTACGGAAAGTCTGGGTGCGTTTGACCAGGTTTTGACTTACGATAAGCTAGCGTCGATCCCGAACAAGCCGACGGCTCTGGTCGACATGTCGGGTAATGCTGACGTGATCAGCGGCGTGCACAACCATCTGGGCGAGAACGTCAAAAACAGTGCGATTGTTGGTGTCACCCACTGGGAGGCTCCCCGGCAAAGCACACCTCTACCGGGCGCTAAGCCGGAGATGTTCTTCGCTCCGGGCCAGATCCAGAAGCGTGATCAAGAGCTTGGTCGCGGTATCCTGATGAACCGTGCCCTTGAGGCTTGGGCCAGCGCGGCTGACTCCCTCGGTGATCTCTTTTCCTACGAAGTGCATGAAGGAGCGGAGGCTACGAAAGAGATTTGGCAAAAGACTGTTCACGGACAGGTTTCGCCAACAACCGGTATGCTCGCTACGATGAAAGGTGCCTAACGTATGCTGACGTTCTATGACTTCCCGATGGCGCCGAGCCCTCGTCGTGCACGGATCGTTCTTCGCGAGAAGAACATCCCTCATGAAATGGTCGTTGTGAACTTGATGGAGCAAGAGCAGCTCTCTGATGCGTTCCGTGCGATCAACCCGCGGTGCACCGTGCCCGCTCTCAGGCTTGAGGACGGGACCATCCTCGACGACAACGCCGCGATCATCGCCTGGGCGGATGCGGCTTACCCTGAGCCGCCGCTGCTCGGCCGGACGCCAACCGAGCGCGGTTTGATCGCGGGCTGGGTCGCGCGCGTCGAGTATGAAGGCCTGCTGGCTATTGCCGAAGCGCTGCGTAACCGCACACCAAGGATGGCGGGTCGTGCCCTGACCGGTCCGGTCGATATCGAGCAGATCCCTGAGCTTGCTGAGCGCGGGCGGAAGCGTTTGCCGTACTTCTGGGAGGTGCTGGAGAAGCGGCTCGAAGGCCGAGAATTTCTGGCTACGGATGATTTCACTGCTGCGGATATCATTGCCCTTGTCGCTCTTGATTTTTCGAACGTTATCAAGGCGCAACCGAGCGAGGATCACAAAGAAATCTGGCGCTGGCGAAGGGCGCTGGACGGTCGTCCGAGCGTTGGTGCTTGATCGACTGAGCGGTACGCCATAGGCGCTGGCCAACGCAATGAAGGGGAACACGATGGCAATCATCAAACCTGTGGTCATGGCAGGGGGTAGCGGCACGCGGCTTTGGCCGCTCTCTCGCGGTGCTCAGCCGAAGCAGTATCAGGCGCTTATCAGTGAGCGGACGATGTTGCAGGAAACACTCGACCGTGTGAGTACGGATGAGTTTTCTGCACCGGCAGTGATTGGCGGCGCGCGGCATCGTTCGGTGATTGAGGAGCAGCTACCGGCAGGAAAAATTGTTCTTGAGCCGTTCGGACGGAACACAGGTCCTGCCGCGATCGCGGCCGCCCTTCTTGCTCAGGCTGATAGTGACGACACCCTCGTTCTTCTTCTGCCTGCTGATCATCACATTGCTGATCCGGCAGCGTTTCGCGAGGCAGTCTCGCGCGGTGTTGCTGCTGCGGAAGAAGGTTATCTTGTGACCCTCGGGATCACGCCGGATGGGCCTGAGACTGGCTACGGATATATCAAACGCGGCGCAGACCTAACCGAAGGGACGTACACGGTTGATGCGTTCGTTGAGAAGCCAGCGCGCGATGTGGCTGAGCAGTATCTCGCCGAGGGGACCTATGCCTGGAATGCGGGGATCTTCCTCTTCCGGGCGTCCGACCTTCTCACCGAAGCGGCCCAGCATGCCCCCGCTATGCTGGACAGCACCAAGGCTGCGTGGGATGCCGCATCGAGGGACGGCCGGGTCATTCAGTTTACGGACGAGGCGTTCGGCGCGATTGAAGGTGACTCTGTTGACTACGCGATTATGGAGCAGACGGAGCGCGCCGCGGTGGTCAGCCCGGTGACCATTGGCTGGAACGACATCGGCTCCTGGGCGGCGGTCAAAACGTTCTCGGAAGGCAGCGATGAGGCGCAGTCCATCGCGGTCGATTGCCCAGGCACGCTGATCAAGTCCGCGCCCGGCGCACCGCTGGTCGCAGCGGTGGGCCTTGAGGGATACGTCGTTGTGGCAACAAAGGACAGTGTGCTGATCGTTCCAGAAGACCGAGCGCAAGACGTGAAGACCATCGTCGAAGAGCTCAAAGCACGTGAGCGGACGGATCTGCTGTAGAGAGCCTTAGGCCTTCTTGGCGCTGATCAGTTCGCCAGCCGATTGACCCCAAACGCCTTTAACGGTGCGATCACGGCCACAAAGCCCTCTGTACACACCGTAACGGCGCGGGTTTTTCATGTAATAGTCCTGGTGATAGTCTTCGGCGGGGTAGAAGGTGGGCTCAGCTTCAATCGGCGTGACGATGTTGCGGCCAATTTCCGCTTCACCTTCGCTGATGATCCGCTCGAGTGCGATACGCTCTTCCTCCGTACCGAAATAGACGGCGGTGGAGTAGCCGTATCCGCGGTCACAGAATTGGCCGCCATCATCGGTGACATCGATCGTCCGTATAAAGATCGTCATCAGCTCGTCAAAGTTTACAACGTTTGGGTCGTAGCGGACCAGCGCCACCTCGCGATGCCCGCCTGCGTCGTAATTTTGGTAGGTGGGGTTCGCGTTCCTACCGCCAGCATAGCCAGAGACCACGTCGCGCACGCCGGGTACCTTCTCCAGGTCCGCTTCCACGCACCAGAAGCAACCGCCAGCAACCAGCAGGTCTTCGAGGCCTGCGTCAGCCTCGGCGCCTTTCGCAGGCTTTTCCTCAACGCTGGCGCTAACGCCGCAAGCGCTCACAAGGGCAAAGAGACAGGCGGTGACGAGCGAACGCATCGGTGTTTCCTTTCAGGTGGGACTGCCTCCATCTTCGGCAGCCCCCGTGGAGGAGTTACACCATCACCACCCTACCGCTCGGTTTAGAAGCGGCGGGCAAGGCTTAAAGCAGCGAACTGCTGGTTCTCGTTCTGGGTTTCGAACTCCTGCGTACGCCAGACATAGGTGAAGGAAAGCTGCGTGCGACCTAGCTGAAACGCCGCACCTGACTGCAGGTCGGCCACGATGTCGTTTTTCTCGACTGAGGGGTCGCCATCGCGGAACAGGGAACCGTCGAGGAAGATGTTGTGCGCCACCGCGCGCGCCTCGCCGCCTGCGAAAAGGTACCAGGCCATGCCGTCTTGCGGGCGGAAGAATCCTGATCCAGCGGTGGCTGGCCTAACCCGCGGAGGGCCGAAACCGCTGCGCAGGTTTTGGCCGATCCGCACGTTGCCGCCCGCTCGCACCGATGTGTCCACGGTCCCCAAACTAAAGCCGCTATTCAGTATGCAGTCCCAGCTGAGGCCTGTTTCGGGGCCGTGGGCGATCCGCTTCTGCCGGTCGTAGTTCAAGTTCACGCCAGGCGTATCGTCGATTTGATTGTCCCAGCCGAGATAGCGCTCGCGCCCCACCACATCGTGGATGAAGTTCTGCGCCTCTTGCCCGAGGGCTGAAGGCCCCACCACGCCAAGGTCCAGGGAGACCTGATCTACACGGTCCGCCTGCTCGATCAGGCGAGTGAAGCGGACGTAGAGATAGCCCGCGTAGGGGTGCTGATCGGGCAGAGGCTCAGCCACGTCCACGTCCTCTGGCGTGTAAATCTCCTGAGCGATCGATATCCCGCGGCGCACGCGGAGTTTGTCGGGCGATGTATCGAGCTTCAGGATCTTGTCCGCCAAAAAGCTGCCCATCGGATCGAGCTCTTGGTTCCCGCTGAGGTAAGACAGACGCAAACCTGCGGTGTAGTTGTCATCGCTGCCGAAGAAGCCGTCATTCTCCCAGGTCAGTGACCACGTCGCCGTGGGGTCATCAAGGACCCGCGCATCCTGCGCAGATGCTGTTCCCAGGATGGCCAAAGCGGCCACCGCGCATGTCAGTCTCCAAGCCATGTTGTCCCCAGCACCGTCAACGTACGCGATAGCATACAGCCAAAAGCAAAGCGCCGCCACGCTGGAACCAGCGAGCGGCGCTCAGAAAGCGTTGACGCGAGCGCCTACTTACGACGACGCTTCAGCGCGATGCCGCCAAGACCAGCAAGCATAAGGGGTAGCGCGCCGGGGATTGGCACGGTCACAGGATCTCCGAACACGACGGTGATGGTATCGTTCGGCAGGGTTGCCGAGAGTGCTCCGAACGCCGTGATCTCAAGGAACGTGAAGTTTGAGTTCTCGATAATGGACGTTGCGTTGATCGCAACAGGTCCGTCCGTTGGTGTTCCCGCCTCGACAACGGCGAACACACCGCCGTCTCCGCCAATCCCAAAGAACCCCCCGGTGTGGATTTGCGCCGGGGCGAGATTGTCCGATGTCCCGAAAAGCCCAAGTGGTGCGGCCAGGTCATAGACATCAACCAGGCTTTCGCCTGCGCCAATGAATCCGAAGCCTGAGTTGCTGCCTCCGGAAATGCCGGGCACGCCGCTCGCGAAAAGGTTCGCCCCTGTGAGATCAATGGTGCCGCTGGCGACAATCTCGACGTTGTTGCCGACCTCCTGGACCGTAATCGTCATAGCTGCAGATGCCGCCGCCAACAGGCTGAGGGTGGACGCCAGCCCCGCGGTCACAAGTGTCTTGAACATGGTTTTACCCCCTGCCAGATGCGCGAACAGCGCCGGGTCACGCTATTGTTCAGCTCTAACCCGGTCAACGCAGCCGCGCAGCGAGAGAGGCGCCGCTGCAGAACAGCATGCGACAGCCTGACCCTTCATCTTGTGGACAAACCCGGCTTTCAATGAACCTCGCCACTAGATATGGTGGCTTTAAGAGGTCGTTTACCGAACGGCATCAGCCAAGAATCGCATCAGGATGATGCGTGTTCAAAAGAGTTCGAGAGAGGTTCCCCCATGTTCGACGCCCCCGAAAACGGTCGCCAGCTTCCTGGCCTGATGATCCCTTCGAAAGGGTACAAGCCGCACCGTTATCCGTGGGCATTCGACTATTGGAAGAAGCAGCAGCAGGTCCACTGGATGCCCGAAGAGGTGCCGCTGGGCGAGGACTGCAAGGACTGGGCGCGCGCCCTGTCCGATGGCGAGCGGAACCTCCTGACACAGATCTTCCGTTTCTTCACCCAGTCCGACGTTGAGGTGAACGACAACTACATGGAGCGCTATTCCCGCGTCTTCAAACCTGTCGAAGTGAAGATGATGCTGGCCGCGTTCTCGAACATCGAGACGATCCACGTGGCCGCTTACGCCCTTCTGCTCGAGACGATCGGCATGCCGGAGAGCGAGTTCTCGGCCTTCCTCGACTACAAGGAAATGTCGGACAAGCACGACTACATGCAGGAGTTTGGCGTTGAGTCAGAGGCGGACATCGCCCGCACCGTGGCTATGTTTGGTGCGTTCACGGAGGGTCTGCAGCTCTTCGCATCGTTCGCTATGCTGATGAATTTCCCGCGCCAGAATAAAATGAAGGGCATGGGCCAGATCGTGACCTGGTCGATCCGTGATGAGAGCCTCCACTGCGAGGGGATGATCAAGCTCTTCCACACCTTCGCGCAGGAAACCGGCTGCCTGACCAAGTCGGTCGCCGACGACATTGTCGATTGCTGTAAGACAGTGGTGGGTCTTGAGGACCGCTTCATCGACCTGGCGTTCGAGACGGGTGACATCCCCGGCATGACGCCTGACGACATCAAGCTTTACATCCGCCACATCGCCGACTGGCGCCTGGAACAACTGGGCCTCCCCCACGTGTACGGAGTGTCTAAGCACCCTCTCCCATGGCTCCGCGAAATGCTGAACGGCGTCGAGCACGCCAACTTCTTCGAAGCGCGGGCTACCGAGTATTCGAAAGGCGCGACGCAAGGTGCCTGGCATGGTGCCGAAGGCGTGTGGGCTATGTTTGATAAGGTAAAGGGGTAGGATTAGAACAGGCGCCAAGCTACGCCAATGGTAGTGAGGCATTGTGAAGCTAATACTAACCCTTATCACCATGGGCTTCGCTACTGGTTCATGTAGCGAAGCTCCAATTCCACCACGGCAAGATCTCATCGATGCTGAGCGCCCATTTGGGCGAGCCTGGGACTTGTCTCTCGAACAATCTCGATTGTTAGCCAACGACGTCGAAGACATTTGCAGCGCTATGACGCAAGACATCGCCGAGTGCGTCGGCGATCCGATCCATCATCAGTTTGGCGACGAGTTTTCCAATTTGCCGGAAGGCTTAACTCGCGGTCACTTACGCACTGTCTTTTCGCCGAAAACTCGTGAAGCTGTTGAGTATGCGCACATATTCGGCGGCACTTTTCCAGATCAAACTTATAGTCATGATGGTGAGTATGACGCGTGGTTAGCAGCACTGACCCACACGTATGGCGAGGCCAACGCTTCAGGAACGTGGACAACCCAAGGGTTTGTTCGTTCAGAAGAAAGCCCTGATTGCTTGGCTTGGTACGCACGACCGGTTTTATTGTTACTGTGCCGCCGTCGTCAGTTTCGATCCGACGCTGCTGAAGCCAGTCTTTCGCTCATGAGGCTGGATCGTCTAGCGCGGGGATTAGCTATCGAGTCTGAAGTCATCAACCAACGATAAACGTAGGGTGCATGAAGCCGTAGGCGGAATGCACCTATTTCTTCCGTTCACGGTGCATTGCGGCTTTGCCTTCATGCACCCTACGGCCTTCCGGACATCCCGGAATTTGCGGAGCGAATATCCGGGATCCATCGGCCTAATCGTGTGACGAGCGGGAACGCTCGTCTCGGCTTGGTCGCCTGACCTGATGAGGCGGGTAAGGATGATCTCTCCCTTGGGAGAGATCGACATCTTTGATGGCGAGTGAGGGTGTTCCGGCGACTGCGCCTAGCTGCCCCTCACCCCAAATCGGAGATTTGGGCCTCTCCCTAGGGAGAGGTTGGCCGCTTGTGGTGCTGTCTGCGTCTGTTAGGTTCGGCGCATGATCCCGTTGACCGTGCTCCTCGCCCTTGGCTTCCTCTTCGGTGCCCTCTACCGGCCTAAGCCGAAGCGGAAGACGCGCATTCCCTGGCGCTTTTCCAAGCGCCTGCACCTGAACGACGTGCCGCTTTTGGGAACGCAGGAGATGGTCGTGGCGATACGCGAGGAGCCGTTGATGATCCGGCATTCTCAGTGTGCGGAGATGACCGCGGGCTGTTTCGAATTGCCCGATGGCCAGTACTATGACGGCCCTGTGGCTCTCTACGAAACGATCCCGGAGGGGGAGGGCGAGAGCTTCCGGTCCGCCCTCGACTACCTAACCATCTACCGCATCCGTGTTCGGTTCGACGTCCCCGAAATCGAAGGCCTCGTTCCCCGCGCGGAGGTTTTAGAAGTCCTGGGAGAAGCGTCTCATCCGGAATTCGCCGAACGCCTACCCGTTTGGAAGGCTGAAGACGAAGCCGCCGACGCTCTGTACCGAGACCTTCCGCCTACCGAATAAAAAACACCAGTGAGTTGACGCGCCGTGATGCGGAGTCGCCGTCACACTGAACACGCACGTTGCTAAACGTGAAGACATCGCCGGGCTTAGCCTGCCTGACCATGCGCTGGCTTTTGGCATTATACCGCGCACCTTGGTTCACCGACACGATCGGGTCCTGGCGTTTCGCAATGTAGGTCAGGTCGTAGCCGATCACGCTGCAAGCGCGCTCCTCCGCCGTTTCGATATGGGGCTGGGCGTTCAGCCCGCCTTGGGCTTTGAACTCGCCATTGCCGATCGGCCCGCCAAGGTAGCGGCTGAGATAGGCCGACGCGCCGATCTGGTTGACCGGAACAAGGACTTGGCCATCGGGAACGGTCGTCTCGGGTTCAGGCGCCGCCTCGGGTTGAGGCTCAGGTTCGGCTTCCGGCTCTGGCTGCGGAGCGGACTGTTCGCTTTCCAACCCGATAAGCTTCGCCAAAACAGCCTCTTGGTTCACGCCCAAAAAGGCTCCAGCCGCTGCACATACGGCTACAAACAGTCCTGCTAAAAAGCCTCGCATCTCTCACCCCTTGGTTCCTCATCCCAACAGTGCCCGAACAGGGGTGAAGGGGCAACGGACCGGGTCCAGGGCGCGAAAGGGAGGCGCGGGGCCGAAGCCCCGCACCTACTCGTCGGTTTAGCGCGCGCGGCGACGCATCATGCCGAGGCCTGCAAGGCCTGCTGCCATCAGCGGGAGGGCGCCGGGGATCGGAACGGCGCTTCCCGTCAGGGTGATGTTATCTAGAGCGATGTCCTCGCCGTCGGAGTTGGTCTGGAAGCCAAAGCTGATCGAGATCACCTCTCCGGCAAACGCGGACAGGTCCAGCGGACTGCCCAGCAGGTCGCTGACAGAGACGAAGCCGCCGGTGATGCCGTCAGGGAACGGAGAACCTTCGCGGAAGGTCCCATCTGCTTGGAATTGCAGGGCATTGCCAGGCGCGACGGAGACGATGTTGCCGTTCACGCTGACTGAGAAGAGATCTGGGTCTTCAAAATCGCCGCCGGTGGCGAAGTCGAAGTCCAAAGACAGCGACGTGAACCCAGACGTGTCGATGTCCTGCAGGCTGTCGAAGAAAACTTCGAACAGGCCGTCGGCATCTTCGACGAAGAAATAGTTGGTCGCGTTGCTGGCGCCGGCTTGGTTGATGCTGTTCTGGCCAGGCGCGGTGGTGGCGTCGCTGACCACGCCGATGACGTCGGGGGAGTCGCCGGCGGGGGAGGTGCTGGTCGCACCGGTGCCGTAGGTGTCGGTGAATTGAGAGCCGAATGTGACGGTGCCTTCAAAGTCTTCGCCGGCGATCAGGCTGCCCGCGGAGGCGGGGCTCACCAAGCCGACGAATGCCGCGCCGGCGAGAAGAGATCTGATGATCATGTGGGGGTTCTCCTGTTGTCCCATTATGAGACAATAGGGTTGTATCGACGTTCTTCAACACGTCAAACGAGAAATTGCGGATCTACGCAGATCGTGAAGTCAGAGAACCTTGTAGAATATCAGAGCGTCAACAACGCCTTCCGTCGGGTGGTCAAACGCTTGCGGCAGCCTGCCGACAATCTCGAAGCCCAGGGACTGCCAGAGCCGAATGGCGCGGTTGTTGCTGCTGACGACGAAGTTGAATTGCATGGCGCGGAAGCCTCGCGTTTTGGCGTGGTCTATGGAGTGGAGGCACATCTGGCGCGCGATGCCCTGACCGCTTGCGTGGGCTGCTGTGATGTATCCGCAATTGCAGACATGCCGTCCGCCGCCGCCTTGGTTTGCGCGTAGGTAGTACGTGCCGAGGAGCTGGCCGTCTTGCTCGGCGACGAACGTCTCTTTGTCGTCGCTGAACCAATAGGCCAGGGCTTCGTCACGGCTGAGATCGCGATCGAGCGTGTACGTCGTACCGGCTCTGATCACTGGCTTGATGATCGACCAAACGGCGCTGTGGTCGGCTTGTTGAGCAAGGCGGATGATCATGGATCGGTAATAGGCTGAATACGGATCGTTGCTCTAGTCCTCAGCCATGAAGATATGGCCGCCGATCCGAGCGGTCTCTCGAAAGCTGGCGGCCCAGTAGGGGTCCGGACCTGAGTAGAAGTAGGTTGCCCCTGCAGTGGGGTCTTCGCTTTCACCAGCGAGAAGCTCCTTGGCGAGGGCTTCGCATCGCTCCCAAGCGCGCGGCTCTTTGGGCAGGTCAGAGCGCCCGTCGCACCACCAGCTGAATTGGCAGGGCGGCCGCTCTCCGCCTTGCCGCACGACGGCGCAGACGGTGTCCGGGAAGCGATTCGCCGTCATGCGGTTGAGGACCACGTGTCCGACAGCGCGCATGGCCCTTGTGCCCTCACCGCGGGCCTCGTGGTACATCACCATGGCGAGGCAGCTGATCGGGTCCTCCAGCGCATAGGGGTCGCGGGGCGGTTCCGGCGGCTCTTGCTCCGCATTCTGATCGATAGGGAAAGCAACGCCATCAAGCGAGACGGGCTCGCTCTCCTCAGAGCAGGCAAGAAGTGTGGCTGCCGCAAAGACAGCCAGCGTGGTCCCCCGGATGACGGAGGCCAATTTAGTCAGGGAGGCGCTCCAGGATGGCTTCAACGAGCAGTTCTTCTTCCGTGGGCAGATCAAAGGTCTCAGTCGAGTCGCAATCACGGCCCGGGAAGGAGCCACCAAGCTCGCCTGGGTCACAGACCTCGCCGTCATTGTCCATGTCGGTGGTGTAGACGAGGCGGAAGGTACCGGTCTCGCCTTCGGCAAGCTCAAACACCACGTCGAACTCAGCGCCTGCACCTGTGGTATCAAAGCTGGTCACCGAGGTGAACTCTCCATCCACCAATCGCTCGAGGATCAGAAGGGCAGGGGCCGTCTCGGCCTCGAGGCTCGCGTCCGGGATTGTGAAGGTGACCGGGACGCGTTTGACTTCGGCGGTGCTCGCTGTGACATCGACGGAGGCGACGTAGTCACCTGCTGGGATGTTGCGCCGGTCGATGGAAACTTCGTACACGCCATATCCTTCGGCATCGACGTCGATCGGCGCCACCGGTAGAAGCTGGGTGTCATCGAGGTCCATGCCGGAGAAGGTTAGGGTATCGATCGTGAAGTCGGGCTCACCCGTCCGGGTGATCGTGAGCTCCGCACTCTCGCGAATGTTGCCGAGGTCGAGCGCACCCGGATCGATCCGGAAATCAGGCGGCAGGTTCAGGCCGTCGTCGCGGAGCTGGAACGCCACATCGGCCATCTTGCGGAAGGAGATGAGGCCAAAGCCCGTATCGCTGTCGCGCCCAGGGGCTGCAATGTCCGTGGTCAGAAGACCTTCTTCCAGGAGCTGCCTCGCCTGGTCGGAGGTGAGGTCCGGGAAGATCGACTTCATTAGTGCAAAGCCTGCCGCCACATGGGGCGAAGCCATCGATGTGCCCTGGTAAAGCGCATAGCGCGGTTCAAAGTCCGTACCCGCATTGTTGAGGCGGCCAACACCACCAACCACTGCGTCAGCGAGGCCGTCGCCGTTGAGGTCAAAGCGTCCATCCCCGCCAGGGGCCGCGACTTCGACCTGGGGGTAGAAGGAGCTGTACGGCGCGCGCTCGTTGTTGATGTCGGTGGCTGCGACGGCGAAAACATCAGCGTACGAACCAGGGAAGTTGGGCGGCGGGCTGGCGGACTCATCGCCTTCGTTCCCTGCGGAGGCGACGACGATCACACCTGCGGCGACAGCTTCTTCGATAGCGGCGCGGGTGGCTGCGTTTTGGCCAGGACCGCCGAAGGACATGTTGATGACATCGGCCCGTCGCGGTGGCAGCTCGCCAGAGCTGTTGGGCAGACCGGCGGCATAACGGATCGCCCCGGCAACGTCGCCCACAATAAACCGGCAGTTCGGATCGCGGTTGTAGCCAAGCTTGAGCATCATCAGATCAGCGAAAGGCAGTGCACCGACCATCGTCCGTCCGTTGATCTCGCCGCCTTCGAGCGGCGCAGTGGCGGTCGTTGCGACGTGGGTGCCGTGGAAGTCGAAGCAGTCGTCCGGGTTCGGATCATCGACCACGACGTCTTCCTCTGCTTCGGCATCAAAGCCGTCGCCATCGATGAAGCTGGGGACAAAGTCGCGCTGATCGACCAGCACTGGTGCGATTTTAGGATGCGCGCTCAGCACGCCGCTGTCGAGTACAGCGATCAAAGGACGATCAGGATTCGGAAGAATCGCTTCCACGTCCGTCAATGCCTCTTCCCACTCGATGAGCGGGAGGTTCCACTGCAGATCAGGATCAGGCGGCGGACCTGCGTGCAGTTCGGCATAGTGCATCGGCTGCAGAACTTCAGCGCCAGCGCGATGGTTGGTTTCTTTGATGTGGTGGATCAGCGCAAGTTTCGCTGTGTACGTCTCATTGGCGGGTTCGCCATTCTCGATGCCTAAGCGCTCGCGCGGGAAATCAGGTGAAAGAACGCCGTATCGCGGCGCTTCGAGGTCGGATGCTGGGATATGCACCGTACGGATCGTCGGCATACTGTCAAAGGCTAAGCCGCTATCGCGGTCCGTATGCACCTCTTTGATCAGGCCCGAAGCGGCGGTCGCGGCCTCCGACAGCATCACTGCCTGCTGCGGAGCAAGGGCGGACATGAAGACCTGCTGCGGGGTCTGCGGCGTCGTCTGCGCGCCGTCAGAGACCACCAGGCTGTAGTTCGACTGACCGCGGAAGGCCTGGACCACGATGAAGTAATCGGCATCCGCCGTCACCGTGACCTGCTCAATCCGTGAGGAGAACGCGATCGACGAGGCGACCACGTTCCCGCCTGTGTCGAGGAGATACAGGTCGAGGTCGAGGTTGGTGGCGTTGCCCGCTTGGAAGTCGGCGATGTCGAGGGAGATCACTTGGCCAGCGACGAGGCTTGCTTGATAGATATCTTCGAAGTCGTCGATGAGCTGGAAATTGTCCGTGAGCGTCTCAGTGGGCAGCTCCGTGACGAAGCCCCGAATCTCCGTGTCCGAACTGATCGCCTGGGCATTCACCAGCGTGTCGTTGGACACGGGCGTTGACGCCGGATCGTTGAGGTCACTGTCCACCTCGAAAACCGGATCCGCGAGCAGCTGCCCCGAGAACGACACCGTCGTCGGTGGCGGGGGAGGAGGGGGTGGTGGAGGTGGCGGCGGTGGGGGAGGCGGGCTCACCGGCGGGTTGCTTCCGCCACCACCGCCGCCGCCACCTGCGGGTGCGCACGCCGCGACAAGCGACAAGGTCGCCGTCGCTACCATCAAGGCTGCTCCTAAACGCATACGCCACCCCGCTGTTTCACGTGCTGGGCCTGGCCCCACGCCCGGCTAAATCTCAGTTTCCCCAAGCTTATCCTGCCCGACCTCAGCTGGGCGTCAACCTCTCGACCATCTCTCGCATCTTTTCGCTCACGGCTTCGTCCATGGAGAGGACTTCGCCCCATTCGCGGTTGGTCTCGCCTTCCCACTTGTCCGTGGCGTCGAGGCCAACTTTTGAGCCGAGGCCAGAGACCGGAGAGGCGAAGTCGAGATAGTCGATCGGCGTATTCTCGAGCGTTGTGATGTCCCTGACCGGATCCATTTTCGTGGTGATCGCCCACCAGACATCTTCCCAGTCCCGGGCGTTCACACCGTCGTCCACGACGATGACCCACTTGGTGTACATGAATTGGCGAAGGTAGCTCCATGCCCCCAGCATCACTCTCTTAGCGTGGCCGGGATAAGCCTTTTTCATGGCAATCACGGCAATCCGGTAGCTGCAGCCCTCGGGCGGCAGCCAGAAATCGGTGATCTCTGGGAACTGCTGTTGCAGGAGCGGGATGAACACCTCGTTGAGCGCTTCGCCCAGGACCGAGGGCTCATCGGGCGGGCGGCCCGTGAAGGTGGAGAGGTAGATCGGCTCTTTCCGCATGGTGATCGCGGTGACGGTGAAGACCGGGAATTGTTCGACGCTATTATAGTAGCCAGTGTGGTCTCCGTAGGGGCCCTCGTCCGCGTATTCTTCGAGGGAGACGTGGCCTTCGAGGACGATCTCCGCCTCCGCGGGCACTTTCAGCGGCACGGTCTTGCAGTCGACGAGTTCCGCCTTCTTCCCGCGTAGCAGACCGGCAAATTGGTATTCGGACAGCGTATCGGGCACCGGGGTCACCGCCGCGAGGATGGTGCCGGGGTCCGCGCCGAGGACAGCCGCAGCGGGAAGCGGTTCGCTCTTCTCCTTCGACCAACGGTGGTGATGCTGAGCGCCGCCGCGGTGCTTGAGCCAGCGCATGATGGTCTTGTTCTTACCCAGGCGCTGCATCCGGTAGATGCCCAGGTTGAAGGCATCCTCCCGCGCGTCGGACGGGCCCTTGGTCACAATCAGCGGCCAGGTGATCAGCGGCGCAGGCTCGCCCGGCCAGCAGGTCTGGATCGGCAGCTTATGCAGGTCGATGTCGTCGCCGGTGAGCACCACTTCCTGACACGGCGCCTTCTTCGTGCTGGATGGGCGCATCGCCAGAACCTGTTTGGCGAGGGGCAAAAGCTCCATCGCGTCTTTCAGGCCCTGAGGCGGCTCGGGCTGTCTCAAGAACGCGAGGGTCTCGCCGACATCGCGCAGCTCCTCGCCGGTCCGCCGCTCCTTGCCGCCGAAGGTCACCGCCATCGCGACTCGCCGGACCGTGCCGAAGAGATTCACGAGCACGGGGATCGGTGATTTTTCTCCGGTTTCCGTGACCACATTCTCGAAAAGCACCGCGGGTCCTTTCCGCTTTAACATTTCGAGCTGGAAGGCCGTCATCTCGAGATCGGTCGAAACGGGCTCCTTCACGCGGATGAGCTCGCCTTCTTTTTCAAGCTTTTGGAGGAATTCGCGGAGAGATTTGTATGCCATCCCGTTCCTATGGCGGAGGCTGGCGCTCGGGTCACGCTACGGTTAAGTCGCAGCCTAAAACTTCGTGAGGACCCTTCACTGGGGCGTCATGACAGGTAAATAAGATTTGCACGGCGAGGGTCGTGTTGTTACACCCTCGCAATGGTGGAGGACGGATGGGCCCGCTGACTGCAAGCCTTCTGACTTTTGTGCACAAGCTGACGGGCAGCGTCCTCGTCCTCTTTGGCTTGGTGCTCTTCCCGATGCCCATTCCGGTCGGTCTGATCATGATCGCGGTGGGGCTTCTTCTCCTCGCGCCCTACTTCAAGCCGATCCAAAATCTCGTCCGGCGCCTTCGTCGGAAGTCCGAGCATGTCGACGGCGCTCTGCGCAAAATCAAACGCCGTTGCCCGCCGGTGATCCGCACAGCGATTGAAAAGACCGCTCCCTAAGCCAGTCGGTTTTCTTTCCCTTCCAGCGTTGTCTGCATACACTCTCTGTGCAGTTGCACGCGGCTCCCTATGACCTCCTTATTCAGAACCCTTGGACCCCAGCTCGTTGGGCTGATCTGCGCTGCGGTCGCTTTGATCCTTGGCTTTGTCTATCTGCTGGCTGGCGGTGCGCCGGTTCGGTACCTCGTTGTGAACTTCGCAGCGTTTTTGTTTGGCCTCGGCATCCTAATCGCCGTTCGCACGCTGAGGATTCGTCCTCCGTGGATGCTTCACTCGCTCTTGCTGCTCTTCGCCGGGGCGCAGCTCTTCACCGCCCTGGGTGGTTTGACCATTGAAGGGGCGTCGCGGTGGATCGCGGTCGGCCCTGTGCTGGTTCAGCCGAGCTTCGTCTTCCTTCCCTTCATGCTGGTCAGTTTTGCCCGACACCGCGACGCCGTGGCGACCTTGGCCCTCGTGCTCGCGGCCCTGGCTATCGCACTGCAGCCCGATCGCGGGATGGCTGGCGTTTTTGTTGCGGCGGTCTCGGCGCAGCTCGTTCTTCGTCCTGATCGTCATGCTCTGACAGCGCTGATGGTGGGGCTCGCGGCGTTTTTGGCGACCATCCTCCAGCCCGATACCTTGCCCGCCGTCCTTCATGTGGAGCGGGTGCTCTCCACCTCATTCGATATTCATGTGTTGGCCGGTTTGGCGGTGACCTGCGGTGCAGTCTTGCTCGTCCTGCCCGCTCTCAAAGGGCTGCAGATGCGAGGCGCAACGAGAGATGCCTGCTTCGTCTTCGGGGCGACGTGGGCAGCAGCCTTGCTGGCTGCTGTGCTGGGCAACTATCCAACGCCCGTGGTGGGATATTCAGGCGCTGCTGTGCTGGGATACCTGCTGAGCATCGTTGCGTTGCCTAAGGGTCGACCGGTTGCGGCGCAGTCAGGGACCGATGCTGATACCCAAGGGCCGCAGAGCCTCGGAAGATCAGAGAAATCCGAGCTTGTGCAGGTGCTTCGGGCATAAACTGCGCGGGGAGCAGAGAAACTGCCGTCTGTTCTGGCTTTTGTGATCCAACTGAGACATTCTCGCTCACAGAGACGTGAGTGAGCATTCGCACGGGCGCTCGCCGGGTCTCGATCTTCATGGGCATACGCGTCGGGCAGGGCGCGCCCACAGTTTCAGTGTGTACGCGTAAGGAGGGTCACACATGCCGCGCATTGTCGCCGGTGTCGTCAATCTTCAGGACGACATATTCCCCAAAAACACGGGGCTTTTTGACAAACTCGCCACAAGAAAGAACCAGCTGGATAGCTGGGATTACGACACCACGAACAGCGCGGTTACGGGCCACGGCGAGGAGGTCCGCTGATGTTTGATTTCCGTCATTTACGCGGTGACCTCTATGGCGGGATTACCGCTGGGGTCGTCGCGCTTCCGCTTGCCCTCGCGTTTGGTGAGGCATCGGGTGCAGGACCGATCGCTGGCCTCTGGGGCGCGATCATCACCGGTTTCTTTGCCGCCCTCTTCGGCGGCACCAACACGCAGATCACCGGACCCACCGGGCCGATGGTTGTTGTGTTCGCAGGACTTGTCGGTCCACTGACAATTAACGGGGAGCGACCTTTTGAAGAGGTCGCAGGTATTATCTTCGCCGCAGTCGTCCTCGCAGGCCTTATTCAGATCGCGATGGGCATCTTCCGTA
Organism: Pseudomonadota bacterium; assembly: GCA_039198765.1. Classification (GTDB taxonomy): domain Bacteria; phylum Pseudomonadota; class Alphaproteobacteria; order Caulobacterales; family Parvularculaceae; genus Parvularcula. The sequence continues at coordinate 4,348 of JBCCTF010000010.1, read as the reverse complement.
TCGGGCAGTATATTCGACTTGTTCCGTACCCTGTCATTTCAGGCTTCATGTCGGGCATCGGGGTGATCATCATCCTGCTTCAGGCCAGCCGATTGTTTGGCTCAGCACCAGAAGCGGGCGGGACGATCGCTGCGATCCAGGCTATTCCTGGAGCGATCCTCAACCCTGATCTCGCAGCGACAGGCATTGCGTTCGTTGCGCTGGCGATTGTGTTCTTCTGGCCCAAGGCAATTGGCAAGTACTTGCCCGCACCATTGGCGGCGTTGATCGCAGCGACGCTTCTGGCTCTACCCTTCGACATTCCGAAGCTTGCGGCTGATTTGCCTGAGTTCTCATCGTTCGCTGACCGGCTGCCCGCCTTCGTGGTGCCGCAGTTCGATGGCGACGTGATGTTCTTGATCGTTCAGGCGGCGATCACGCTGGCGGTTTTGGGTGCTATTGACAGTCTGCTGACGAGTTTGGTGGCGGACAACGCCACGCGGACCCGCCACGACTCCAATAAGGAGCTGATTGGTCAAGGCATCGCCAACACGATTGCTGGCCTCTTCAGCGCCATCCCTGGCGCGGGCGCGACCATGCGGACGATGGTCAATATCCGAACCGGCGGCATGACCCGGATTTCCGGTATGGTGGCAGGGCTGTTGCTCCTCGCCGTCGTGCTAGCGCTGACGCCGATGGCGGCTGTTATTCCGCATGCGGTGCTTGCTGGTATCCTCATTAAGGTGGGCTGGGACATCATCGATTTCTCGTACATTCTGCGGGCCCACAAAGGGCCGCGTTGGGATCTCGCCCTGATGGCGATCGTCCTGTTGGTGACGGTGTTTGTTGATCTCATCACCGCAGTCGGGATCGGCGTCTTCCTCGCTGCACTGGGCTTCGTCCACTCGATTGCTAAGGATCAGCTTGAGGCGATTGGGTCTGAAGACCTCACACCGATGAGCCCTGAGGAAAAAGCGATCTTCAAAGCGCAAAAGGGACGTATAGGGATCTTTGAGTTCAACGGTCCGTTGAGTTTTGGCGCCGCCGCCGACATCGCGCACCGGGTGCGGGAGAATGTCAGTGCGCAGGAGGTCCTGATCCTCGACTTTGCTCAGAACCCGTCGCTCGACGTGTCGGCGGCGTACGCGGTGCAGTCGATCATCGAGGATGCTGAGCGGGAGGAACGTTTCCTCCTCCTCGCCAACGCGTCTTCGAACGTGATTGGTCAGTTGGAGGGTCTTGGGATCACCAAGCTTCTGACCATTGGCAGGCTGACGATGAATCGGCTTGAGGCTCTTCAGTACGCTGAAGAGCTCCTCAGCCGGGTAGAGCGTTCGTAGGGGATGCCTGCAGGTTCTCCTACTCCGTCAGTGGCGGAGTAGGAGGCCTAGTCCTCAACCGGGCAGCAATTGTCCGTGAAGATGTTTCCGGTGGTGGCGCAGTCAGGTTTGCAGCCGTCGCCGCCGGAACTTTCTTTGGCAGGCTTCTCCTTTTTGCGTTTGTCAGCTTCTGCACGGCTGCGTGCCGCGGCAGCATTGGCTTGAGCAGCCACAGCTTTCAGGCGGTTGACCTCGATCTCGGCGGCGAGACGGTCCGCCTCGCTCACCATGGCGAAGAACTGGCCGCGGGCTTTGTCATAGCTCGTGCCGCTGCGGTTGCAGGAGCTCTCCACCCCATCGTTTCTGTCGAGACAGTTCGCATACAGATTACAGCTAGAGACCATCGATCGGTAGGCGATTTCCATCCGCGCTTCGTAGCGTTCTAGCTTGTTGGACAGGAACGTCTGGCCTTCTTCCCAACCGTCCGTGCTCGCCCCTTCGACCGTGGAGATCGCGGATTTGCGCTCCTCGGCCAGGGCCGTGACTTCGCAAAGCTGCTGGGCTGATGGTCCTGCCGCATCCTCAAACGGCGGCAACGGGTCAAGTGGCGGCTTTTGATCCATTGCGCAGGCGGTGAGCGCGAAGACGGGCAACACGCCGCCCAAGAGGTACTTCATCCGTCTGCTGCTCATTGTCCTGCCTTCATCCATTGGGGTTACAGCCCTTGCCCACGCGGGTCAGCGCGGTGGGTTTTCTGATTTGCGCTGAGATGCTCCGCCAGCGCTCTTCAGGGGTATCGTCGCCGTAAAGCTCCACAGCCTGGCGTGCGCCGGGATGGCCCGCGTCGTACGCATCCTTGAGGTAGCTGTCCGCACGCTCCGCATTCTGATCAGCATCGCAGACGAGAACACTCGACTCCGTCGTCTGAGTGCCGAAGAGGAGCGCGAGATTCCAGTTGGCATCAGCGCTGCCCTGGCGCGCGGCTTCTTGGAACCAGAGGAGGGCTTTGTCCGTACTCTGTCGGGTGCCAAGGCCCACGGCGTACATGGAGCCGAGGAGGTTCTGCGAAGCCGCATCAAGGCCGATTTCTGCTGCGCCGCAGACGGCGAGAACGACCTGCTCAGACGTCAGCACGCCGGTCTCATCGAACCAAAGTGAGGATTGGAACCGGCGAATGGACTCGCGCATCTGGCGGCTCTGCCGGCCGGTGATCTCACCGACATAGTGGGCGAGCGCGCGCAGGGCCCGCTGGCGCTGGGCAGTGCTGATCTCACCGCCGAGGGCATTGAGGTTGTTGTCCCGCGCGATCCGCGCCAGCGATGTCGCGTCGTAGTCGCAGGTCAGGTTCATGAACTGCAACCGCGTGGCTGCCATCCGGGCTGCTTGAGCCCCGACCGGGCGGCCGGTCTCCACGGACCAGGAATAAAAGACCCTCGCCTTCTCCGACTGATCCAGCGCCTTTTCTGCGTCGCCTCGGCGAAGGAAGTATCGCGCCCGATCCATCGATGCCGACGTTTCAGTCGCCTCAGGACAGCGCCCTTCGCTGAAGCCAGAGCAAGGGCCTCCCTCGCGCGCTGGGAGGACAAACGGCTCCTCGGTGAAAAGAGGGTACTCGGCCCACTCCTCGAGGACTTCCCGCTCACCCGCATTGTAGCTGACCTGCCAGACCACAATGATCAGGATGATCAGTAGAATCCACTTCGCGGCGTTGATCGCGAATTGGTCGATGGGGGTATCGACTTCTACACGGCCTTGCGCAGCGATGGCTAACGAGCGCTTCGGGGATACGTCACTTGATTGAGTGGGAGTGACATCGCTCCGCGGCAGGGCGACAGGTTTCTTCAAGCCGCGGTGCGGCTTGGGATATCGACGGCGAACATTCGCCATTTCTCACGACCCCCGAGACCAGTGGTGTTCTGGCGTAACCCATCGTTAACCATGTCACAACGGGCACGTGTGTAATCGACGCGCTGTCACGTTGCGTTAGGAGGCGTTGGGCGATAACAGGCGGCAGAGTTCTGTGAGTATCCTATGGCCGGCGACGTAAAACACGATTATCACCTAGTAAATCCAAGCCCTTGGCCCCTTGTTGCTTCTGTTGCAGCGATGACGATGATGTTGGGCGCCATCGTTTGGAGCTATTCCGAAACCAAACTTTTCGGCATGAGCGGCCCTTGGCTGTTCCTGGCGGGCCTCGGCGGCGTACTGTTCTCGATGTACGGCTGGTGGCGCGATGTCGTTCGGGAGAGCTTGTCTGGCGAGAACACATCGACCGTGGTGCGGATTGGCCTGCGCTATGGCGTGGTGCTGTTCATCCTCTCTGAGGTGATGTTCTTCGTTGCCTGGTTCTGGGCCTTCTTCGCAGCTGCCCTGTTTCCTGGTGGCGCGGACCCGGTCATTCTCACCGATGGGACGCAAATGCTGAACGCTGATGGGCTCCCGGCCTATCTGCAAAACGATGCCGCGTTTCATAACAAGACCATCGATTGGCCGCCGCGAGGCGTTGATCCGCTGAGCCCTTGGCAGCTGCCCCTGGTGAACACGATCATTTTGCTTCTCTCGGGCACGACTGTGACCTGGGCGCACCACGCGATCCAAGTCGGTGACCGGAGTGGCTTTAAGTGGGGCATGATCATCACCGTCGGCCTCGGCGCGCTGTTCTCGTTCCTCCAGGCTGTTGAATATTACGAGGTCATCGCGGGCGGCATGTTCTCGTTCGGTGGATCGATCTACGGCGCGACGTTCTTCATGGCGACGGGCTTCCACGGTTTCCACGTGCTGATCGGGACGATCTTCCTGTTCGTCTGTATGATCCGTGGTCTGAACGGTCAGTTCACACGCAAGCGGCACTTCGGTTTTGAGTCGGCGGCTTGGTACTGGCACTTCGTCGACGTGGTGTGGCTGTTCTTGTTCATTGCCATCTACGTTTGGGGCGCCGGCGCGCACTCCCACTAGGGCACCTTGATGAAACGAGTTTTGCAGGCCGCGGCGATTGTCGCGGCCTTTGCTGTTTTGATGAGCCTTGGGACTTGGCAGCTTCAACGGCTGGC
>JBCCTF010000009.1:0-41682 GCA_039198765.1 Pseudomonadota bacterium | reverse complement strand
CTCTACCGCAACGTTCATGACCAAACCGTTCGGCTTGCCAACCTTGGAAACACCATCGACGAGGTGTCTGACCTTGTCCGTGAACCAACATTCGCCACCGAAGACCTCTCCGTACGCGGATATTATGGGTCTACAAAACACAACGCCAAAGCAGTCTACCAGTTCTACTTCGGATGGTGGGGCGGCGTGCCTGCTGAGTTTGATCCGCACCCGCCAGAAGCGCGCGCGAAACGCCTAGTCGCTGCGATCGGCGGGGCTGAGCGAACCCAAGAGGTGGGCGAGCAAGCCTTCGGCGATGGCGATTACCGCTGGGCCGCTGAGGTTTTCACCAACCTGGTCTTTTCAGGATCCGGTGACGCCAAGGCGGAGCAATGGCTCGCCGCCACCTATGAACAGCTGGGATTCCAGGCTGAAAGCGGCGCTGTTCGCAACTATTTCCTAAGCGCGGCCCGTGAGCTTCGCAGCGGTATCCGCACCCCCACCAATCTTGGTGAGGCTGCGGCCTCCTTCTTGCCAAACGTGCCCACGGAAGCGCTCTTTAACGCACTCTCTGTCCGCTACGACCCTTCAACCCACGACCGCGAACCCTTCGAACTCGAGTTTCGTTTTCCGGATACGGATGAAGTGATCAGCGTGGCTGTCGGTCGTGATATTGCGTACCCCCGTCTGGGAAAACGCGCTGACGAACCGGCCGCGACCGTTACCATTACCCGCGATCTCTTCAATGGACTGTTGGTTGGCCAACACAACGCACTCGGCCTATTGGTTACCGGGAAACTCAAGATCGATGGCGATCGCGGGGCCGTCACGGTCTATTTCGACGCTCTGGTCGACCCGCCTGACGACTTCGCAATCGTAACTCCTTAGAGAGGCGGTCGTTGACTTTCACGAACTGATGCTGCAACTAACTGTTACCTCCCATGACAATAACTGATCGTCGCGACTCTCTGAGTCCGCGGCGAACTTTTTGTTCCGCAAACAGATTGCTTTGACCAAACCGCCAGCGGCGACGGTGGCAGCCATCTAGATTAAGGGCTTCCGAGCCGACCCTCCCATAGCGGAGTTCTAAAGCCTGCTCAGCCCCTACCAGCTACGGAGCGGTCGCAATGAGCGATGTTTCATCAGTGTACATGAAGGAGGCTGCTCATTTTGGTGGCATCGCGATACGAGTCAGGGGGCCTGTCACCACTAAGAAGAGTTTTTGTCCCAACAGTCCCGACCATAGCGCCGTGGCATGAGAGAGGTTGGACAAGGTGATCTCTTTTCACCTATCGTGTAAGAAGAAGTTGATGTGACGATACCGACCCGTGACCGAAAAGCCCAATGCAAACTCCAACACAAAAAAAATTGATGGTCGGATCGCCCGTAGCGAAGCTCAACAAGAGGCAATTAAAACAGCGTTTGTCGATCTCGTTATGGAGGGCAATTTCGCGCCTACCGCGGTTGACGTAGCCAACCGGACCGGGATTAGTGTCCGCACGGTTTTCCGGCATTTCTCCAACATCGACGAACTCTACCGGAACACCAGTGATCTTCTACGGCAGCGTGCGTTCGCGAACATGCCGAAGGAATTCGTCCCCGGAAACTGGGAGAGTCGGCTCAAACAAGTCGTCACGCGCCGGCGAGTCGTCTTCGAAGCGCTTCTGCACTCGCTCGAGTTTATGATCATCAACCGGCACTCATCAGACTATGTTGAGGAGTCCTACCAATCGATTCTGACCGAGAGTCGTCTCTTTCTCGAACTCACCCTGAAAGGCTACGTGGATCAGAAAAGCGACTCCTTCGCTGCACTGGTGATCCTCTTCTCGCCCGCTCACTGGCGTGTGCTCCGAATGGAGTATGGTTTGAGCGTTCGTCGCGCTGAACGTATCGTTCTGACCGAAGCTCTGGCTCTCTACCCAGCGCCCGATCTCATCTGAGGCCCCCGCTCTCAGCGAAAGACAGGCGCGACCGGTTGCATGGTGGGCGTTATCGGGTCTGCGTTAAGCAAAGAGTTCAGCTCTCACCGATCAATGGCGCTCCGAAAACATACCGTCATGGACCATGACACTGGTTTTGACAAAGGCAGCCATCAGGGTATGCTAATCAAAAATATATGGTCGGAGGAAATCGTTGATGAAGTGGGCGATCAAGCTCGGCGGTTGCGCAATTGTCCTTCTCCTAGCGCTCGGGCTTTATACTCTGATGGGGATTCGCCATGGCTGGTTCGGCAAGCTCGAATCTGCGGGCAATATCTCCGGTACCGCTCTGCCTTCTGAAGTTGTCTCGGTGCGTGCTGAAACTCAACGACTGTCTGGTAAAGCCTTGGGCGTGAGCAATCCCAAACAGATCGTCTTCGGCGATCTTCATGTGCACACAACCCATTCAACCGACGCTTTTATTTGGTCTCTACCTCTACTAGGCGGCGTCGGTGCCCACCCAGTCTCCGACGCATGTGACTACGCAAGGTACTGCTCGGCTATCGATTTCTGGGCGATTACGGACCATGCAGAAGCATCAACGCCGCGCAAATGGGCGGAAGCGAAGGCCGGTATTCGTCAGTGTAACGCTGTTTCTGGCGATCTGAACAATCCGGATCTGGTCTCCTATCTCGGCTTCGAGTGGACCCAGGTTGGTCGAACCCCTCAGGAGCATTACGGCCATAAAAATGTTATCTTTGAAGGCGAGGATGATGACGTAGTCTCGAGCCGCGCTATTGCAGCCGGTGGCGTATCCCTCGATACCCTCCGACAGGGAGATGTCTTACCACCGACTGTCGCCCTTGCTGATTGGAGGAATCGGCAACGCTACTACGACTTCCAACTCTTCATCAAAGAGATCCAAGCAACACCACTCTGCGATCCAGAGCTCCCCTCCAATGAGCTGCCTACGAACTGTATCGAAGTCGCTTTCACCCCCGGTGATCTTGTCGAGAGGCTTGAGGAACAAGGGCTGGACTATCTCTTGATCCCTCACGGTACGAGCTGGGGCTACTACACACCGCCAGGCACGACCTTTGACAAACAGCTTCTCGAAGAGATGCGGCCTGATGCTCAAGAGCTGATGGAAATTTACTCCGGACACGGTAATTCCGAAGAGTACCGTCCGTGGCGCGCGGTCAACCTCATCGAAACAGAAGACGCCTTGATCGCTACGTGCCCTGAGCCAAGTGAAGGCTACACTCCGCCCTGTTGGCTTGCTGGTGAGATCATTGAGAGTCGGTGCCTCGCAACTTGCGAAAGCGCAGGCGAGTGCGCTGACCGCGCAGCACAGACGCGGAACGATGCGGCGATGATGGGTGTGCCCTATCACCTCACGGTAAAAGGCGAGAACTCGGAGGATTGGCTCGACTCTGGTCAGTGTACAGATTGCTTTATGCCGACCTTTCATCACCGCCCCGGAACGTCGGCACAGTACGGTCTGGCGATCACCAACTTCGAGGATCCTGAGAATCCCAACCGGTTCTACTGGGGCTTTATCGCCTCCAGCGATAACCACCGAGCGAGGCCGGGTACAGGGTACAAGGAAATCGACCGGAAGCTGACAACGGAAATGGGCGGCGCAATCAGCAAGAAATGGGCCGAGCGGTTGCAGCCGAAAGAAGAACCAGCCCCTTACTCGACACCGATCCCGAGAGAGAAGCTTCTTGAGATGTCGGGCTTCGGCCTCACGGAAGTCGAGCGTCAAGCATCGTTTTGGCTGACCGGCGGTCTAGCTGCTGTGCATACGGAGGGTCGTTCCCGTTCTCAGATTTGGGATGCGATGAAACGCAAAGAGACTTACGCTACCTCCGGCCCGCGAATTCTTCTTTGGTTCGATAAAACAGACGGCATCACGTCTGTGCCGATGGGCGGCAGATCTGAAACAGGCGAAGCTCCTGTCTTCACCGCCCGCGCCGTGGGTTCTTTCAAACAACTACCCGGGTGCCCGGATTTCACCGCAAACGGTCTCGGTGCAGAGCGAGTGGCAAGCCTCTGCCAGGGGGAGTGCTACAACCCATCGAATGAGCGATACCTCATTACACGGATGGAAGTGGTTCGCATCCAGCCGCAGTCCTATGAAGGTGAACCTGTGGACGATTTGATCGAGGACCCGTGGCGCGTCTTCGACTGCCCGGAAGATGAAACCGGGTGCTCCATCGAGTTCACTGATCCCGACTATGTCGGCGGCGCTCGCGACACGACCTATTATGTCCGGGCGATCCAAGAAGAGACCAAAGCCATCAACGGCGATGCTCTTGATTGTGAATTCGACGAAAACGGCAAATGCGTGAAGGTCAATCTCTGCCGAGGCGACTACCGTGCCAATTGGGAAGAGGAGTGCCTCGATGTGGTGGAAGAGCGCGCATGGTCCTCGCCGATCTACCTGACATGGCCCACCGAGTGACGCGGGACGCCACGGCATCATTTGCTCTTGTGGCCGCCAGCCTTTTTGGTGTGCTCCTTGCTCTTGGAGCCTCAATCGATATTGGCACGCCGCGAGACGGGTCGGCGGTTGCAATGATCAACGATCAGCCGATCGAACGCGCAGAGTACGAGCGGGCGCTCGTGGCCGTGGCGAACGACAAACGTAACCCTCTCAATGATGCCGACCGCGAACGTATACTAAACCGTCTCATTGAAGAGGAACTCCTCATTCAAAGAGGCGTCGAAATTGGTCTGGTGGATCGTGACCGGAGTGTCCGCGGCGCGATCGTCACGGCGGTGATCGACCACATACTGTCCGCCAGCCGCAGCGACCCTGTCGACGAGGTTGTACTTCGTAAGTGGTATACGGAGAATGCAGATCGTTATCGCCCCCAGCCGCAGATCCATCTGCGCGACGTCACCGAAGACGACCAGATCATACTGCCCAATGGCCTCGTGCCTGTCTCAACACTCCAGGACTATGTCGGTCCTCACATTGTCTCCCTCGCTTTAAACGCTATGCTAGGAGTCCCCTTCACCGCCGGCACCGGGCGGAGCTACGAGGTCGTGGCCCGTAAAGTTGCGCCGCCACCGCCCTTTGATGAAATCAAGAACGAGATCGAAACCGCCTACCGTCGCGATACCGGTGATCAAGCATTCCGGGAATATCTCGACTGGCTGGAAAACCGTGCCTCTATCGAAAGGCAGAGACCTTGATGCGCTTGTGGGTCCTCTTTGCGTGTTGGGTGATCACATCGTTGATCGTTCCTACAGCCGAGGCACATGACAAGAGCATCTCCTACTCTGATTGGTCGATCTCTGACGACGATACGATCAGTGTACGGATCCGCGTTCCGGCTCGGATCACCACCCTCCTTCTCAAAAACCGGCTCAATGCCGAGGCCTACGACGTTGCCGCCGCCTACCTTCAGAACCAGTTGAGCCTCCGCCAGGGAGACGCAGTGTGCGAAGCTGTCGGTAAGCCTAGGCGCTTGTCCGGTGCCCCGGACACTTTAGTGCTGGAGCTTCGCTATCGATGCCCATCGCCATCGCCCCAAGACTTGATTCTACGGAACAACGCGTTCTTTCCCCTCGCTGCTGGACATGTTCACTTTATTCGATCCGTACACGTATCAGATGGTAGCCTTCACGAAGCCGTCCTCACCGCCGGTGCACGAGAGGCGTTCGTGTTTCCGAGCACAGACGAAGAGCGTAGGCTTGACAATGACTGGGCCCTCTTCGGCGTGGGCGTTTACCATATCCTTGGGGGTGCCGATCATCTGGTGTTTGTGTTGGGCCTTCTCTTGATCGCCAAGCCCGGTCGCGATCTCTTTCTAGCGATCACTGGCTTTACCCTAGGTCACTCCCTTTCCCTTGCGGCAGCGGTCACTGGTTTCGTATCCGCTGACAGCGGGCCAGTGGAAGCGCTGATAGCGCTCACGATCTGGCTCCTCGGCGCTTTGGCTTTGAGAAAGCACTTCGCTTCCGAAAACCGTATACTGATGATCACGTCAGCGGGGCTGCTGCTGTCTGCGTTCCTCGCCAGTTTCGTTGCCACGGGATCCGTCAACATAGCGTTCTGGGTTGGGATCAGCGTCCTGACGCTGGCCTACCTTTCGGTCTCTCCCCAGGCGCATACCGGCGCCCAGCCTATCTCTCTTCTTCTCACGGCAAGCCTGGGCCTGACCCACGGATTCGGCTTTGCTGGCGGACTTCAGGAAGCTTTCGCTTCGACAAGCTCCCTCGCCATGTCGCTCATAGCATTCAACCTGGGCGTCGAAGCTGGGCAGCTAATCTTCATCGGGTTCCTTTTGGCATGCGCGTTCATTATCCGTCGCCTTCCGTTGACGGAGCAGCTCCAGGTGCCAACACTTCGGATGGCTGGGGTCTTGGTCGCGGCCGCTGGCGCCCTATGGTTTACCGAACGTGCCATCCTGGCGCCGGTGCTTTAGCTCCAAGTATAGAAGCGCTAGACTTGCGACCTGTTGCGAGCACAGCATCTCAAAGAAGGGCGATCGGTGTACGGACGATAAGATCATCGCCAGTGGGGAGTCTTGTGAGAGGCTAAATGCTCTCTGCGATCCATAACGCACCCAACTTGGAGCAGCGTCCAAAGGGCTTTGTTGACGGCGTTCACATCACCAGTCAGCTTAGTTCACAAAAGCAGAGAGCTTCGTTGGACATCGGCCCGATATGCACAAGCCATCCATTTTCGAGCTTGACCTGCCTTCTGTAGCGAAGGTCGAAAACGTCTCACGGCAAGAGTTCGATCAAAAGATCAGACCGACAACAAAGCCGGTCATCATGAGAGGTTTGGTCAAAGACTGGCCCGCTGTTGTCGCAGCTAAAAAAGGTCCCCATGAAATCGCTGACCATCTAGCCAGTCTGGACGTTGGAGCGAGCGTTCCGACATTCATCGCGCCCCCTGAAGTCAACGGTCGTTACTTCTATGCGCCAGACATGCGCGGTTTCAATTTCGAGAGGCGCAATGTGCCTTTTCGCACTGTCCTCGCCAAGCTTATGCAGGAACTAGAAACGCCCTCCCCGATCGGGATCTACGCTGGCGCTTCGCCAACAACACAGTCCCTGCCCACGTTCTCGCGGCACAATGAAATGGGCCTAGTCGAAGCAAACGTCGTACCCAAAGTGTGGGTTGGGAACGGAGCTCAAATTGCTCCGCATTTCGACAACTCTGACAATATCGCCTGCGTCGTGTCAGGGGTCCGGCGATTTGTGCTCTTTCCGCCTGACCAAATCGGCAATCTTTATGTCGGACCTATCGACTACAACATGGCTGGCCAACCCGCCAGTTTGGTGGATCTTGACGCAATCGATCTGTCAGAGTTTCCCAAGTTTGAGCGCGCTGTTCAGAACGCCATGATTGCTGAACTTCATCCTGGGGATGCGATCTACATTCCGAGCTTGTGGTGGCACTTCGTACAATCGACCGGCCCCTTCAATGTGCTCGTAAACTACTGGTTTGACTCGTTGAAACACGGCTCACCGATGAATGTTTTGGCTCTTGCTCTGCTTGTGCTTCGCGACTTGCCTGCAAGCGATCGCGCGGCCTGGAAGTCGGTCTTTGACCACTACATCTTTGACGAACACGCGAGTGCGAGCGCCGACCATATCCCCGAGCCGTTTCGAGGCGTTTTGGCCGAGCCATCGCCGGAGCGAGATCGAAAGATCAAAGCATTCCTAACCAGTCAACTGCCGAGCGTTCTCAGGTAGTTCGCACCGCAAAACTTGGACGAAACCTAGGTCCTCGGCCGGAGCGACCAGCGCAACAATGGCGATGGCGATCGTCTCGCCTACCTGGCGGCCAGCCGATCCCCGCGCTCACGATCACCCCACCCATAAGCGATCAGCGCCGAGGACTCTCAAAATGATCGAGAGCGCCTAGGGCTCGGGTCACGAGTTCAACACCTAGAGACCGTAAAGCGCCTCAGGAAGCTGGGCTCCCCAGGCCTCAAATCTCAGGGTAAGAAAAGCCCGAACGTTAAAGAGGACTTGGCCAAAAATACGGCAGAAGACTAAGAAGATACCATTCTTTCGCTCAGACTGGCTGCATTCAAATGGGACAGGTTAAGAACGCCATCGTGGCTTGTCGCGGAAGCGGCCGAAGTTCTGCCGTTCTGCTGGCTCACTGGATGGTAGATTGGGGTGGGCCAGATTAGACTCGATACGGTATACGCCTGGAATTCGCTTGCATCGCTGACCTTTGCAGTCATTGCGAAAGTCTCGGACGGTCTCTGTTGATCAAACCGCAATTACCCCTGGAGGACGGCTAGGATTAGAGCTTGAACTTTAAGCTCCGCACCAAGCTGGACGACGTTGAACCCCGCAACTAAGTCAGAGACGCAAAGGTCCTACTCACCCGATTGCCGAAGTGCTTTCGTACTGATCATCAGTATACGCATTCGATCCGATAGCCAATGGCTTCAGCGCATTTCGTCACGGCCGACTTAGCTTTTACCAAACGGCGGTTCCCGCCAGATGATCCTTATATCGGAACTATGATCAACACTTCGTACCAAAGAGTTGCGCCATCAGAATTTCGTCACCAAGGCCACTACAGTTAAGGTGCCCGATCGATATTGTCGAATATTTGTAGCGAAGCCATGTTTTTTATCGCACACTAGCTCTAAACCGGGGTCCGAACTACCCGCCTTCGAAAGGTGTTCAGAAGGACCCATTTGGCTGGTCCGGAGTGAAGCAGTGACGATGGTGACGCGCCCACCCACAAAACATGGCGGTCGTAGCGGTCGATACTAAGGCCGAGGGATAGTTTCATTGGGTTGGCGTCACCATCGTCACTGCTTCACTCCACCTCTTGGAGCGCGGGCGACGGCTCTTCGATCAACGGGGGAACATATCTCGCACAACCCTTATACTGACCCGATGAAAAACGCCCCTCTGCCTTCCAGCCCAGCTTCTTGAGGATCTGGGTCACCCGTTTGGCGTCAGCTTGGGTCATCTTGCAGTCGTCCAGCCTCATGTTCTGAAGGACTTCTTTTGGTGCAATCGCAGACTTACCCTTGACCGCATCGATGACATTTGGGGTCCACGGATCATCTGGGTGACGCGCCGCAACTTCGTTCCGAGCGAGCTTTTCGAACTCATCCGTCAACCACCAAACGTTGCCTCTGCGATGGTGGTAGACCGCTTCAGCCCAAAGCTGGTCCCGATCACGCGTAAGGCTGGCCTTATCAATCCAACCAACTCGGACCGGCCAGAAACGGCGGCCACCGGTTTCATCACGGATCCAATCGTCTTTGTTCGTCGTACCAATGAACACACACTGGCGCGGCTCGTTAACTTCCTCGCGTCCGTAGGCAGGTCGATACTTCTCGACCTGCCGCGTGATGAACGCTTTCACAGCGTCTATTTCCCGGCGCATCGCCTCGAGCTCTGCAACTTCGATGATCCATTTCCCTCTCAAAAAACTGGATGCATCCTTGGTGTTCATCGGCGGTAAGCTATCGCTGAACCAAGTGCCGCCCGCCAAGATCATGGGAACAGTGCTTTTCCCTGCGCCCTGAGCTCCTTCAAGCACGAGCATGCAGTCCACCTTGCACCCTGGGTAATATGCACGCGCCACCGCAGAGATCATCCATCTGAACCCTACTTCCTCAACGTACTTGGTGGCTTTGGCGCCGCAATAGGTTGAGAGCCACTTCCGTAGCCTCGGGACTTCGTCCCATTTCAGGGCATCAAGGTAGTCAGTGAGCGGATTGTACCCGTTCTGCTGTGCAGCTTTTCGCATCGCATCGCTAACAGCCTTGGCATCGGCGCGGGGAAAGCCATTGCGCTGGAACCAAGCCTGACCCGATGTGTAGTCTTCGTCGGTCAAGTCTCGAGGAAAACCATGCCTAGGCTCACCGGGTACGGGGGCCAGCAGTCGCCTCGACCTTGAGAACTTATCGAACGCCAACACTCCACGCCAACCGGGATGTTCGTTGATGACAGTCATTGCGTTGGCAACGTTCCAGATTGGCTTACCTCTGTCGTCACAAACCAAGCGCGATACAGTGATCGATGGGTTTGCCTTTCGGGCAGCTTCGTAAATCGTGCGCATCGTAACGGGACGCCTGTCAGTCGGTGGCTCAAAGCCTCTCCATTTGGCGCGACACGAGTTTGGCCCGTCAGCCTGATAAGAAGACCCCCCGGTTGACCACTCGTCCCACAGCGCCAGTGCCGCATCCGAACCTTCGAACTGGTGCCACAGCGCCATGCCAACCCTCAGCCAGGGATCGTACTCCTCGCACCACTCCTCGGGCAACGCATCGAGAATTTTACCAGCTTGGTCGATATCAAGACTATCCATCGGCGGCGCAGCAGCTTCCAGCGGATTAACTTTGTTTAGCCTGCGGCAACCTTCAGGACGCCTTTTCGAAGAGCTGTTTTTCGTAGGTCGAACCTCTTTCCAGCCCTTTTCGTCAGCCAACCGATCAAACTCCTCGAACAGACGTGCGAAGTTGGCATTCGTGAGATCAGTTAGCTCATTATACGGAGTATCAGTAAGTTCCCGCCCCAAGAACTGATAGGGCTTGTCAGTCTCCGGATGATACGCATACGCAACCCATTGCTGGCCATCACCGAGTATCTCAATTCTGTGGCGTTGACCCGACGCATCGATGTAGCTGTTCGAAGTCTGCTTCGGAAATGGCGCATCTGTCCGATAGATCAGGAGGCGCTTTGGCGCACGGCCGACCCGGACCAATGCTTCGCCGAACTCTCTCCGGCAGAAGCTCTCAAGCGCCAGTGCAACATCCTCGTCGATGACGTCGATGTCGATCGCAGGTAGCGTTGCAGCGAGCACGCCAACCCCATCATGCCCTGAAGCCACCCATTCAGAGATGGCGCTGTCGCTGGCGTCAGCGTTTTGCCAGTTCCTGATACCGGGGTATTTCTTTCCACGGAGAATGGGCACGATTGGGTATCGAAGGCTGTGGAGCGCTCTTCCCTTATGCTCGAGATAATTCTTCCTCGGCGCGCATTTCATTTGGTAGGCGTGCCGTGCTTGACGGTTCATACAGCACCACCTGACGTCGATCGGCGACGCCCTGCCGCAACAAACGCATCAAGAGCTGCCCGTTCATAGCGGACGGCATGTGCGCCCAGTTTGACGTACTCCGGTCCCCAGCCCTCCACCCGCGCTCTATTCAAGGTGCTAGCGCCTAGGCCGAGGTACGCCGCGGCTTGGGGAGTGGTCATCAGACCGGTTGGGTGAATAGCTCCTTGGTTCGTGTCCGTAGGCATCGCAGTCTCCTTCGTCAGCGTTACTGACAACGGCCAGCAACGTGCGAGGAGGCATCGAGGCAACTCGACTTACAGGAAAGGCGCCTAGCGTAACTTTGTTGTTCCGTTAGCGAGTGACACGCCAAGGATTTCGTCGATTTGCTCTACCGATAGAGCTTCCGGGGAAACCGAGAACCTGCTTTTCGCGATTTCCGGAAAGTAGGTAGCGTATTCTTCGACGTTTCTTCGAATAGGTTCGCTGGTCGAATTTGGATCACGATGCCCGTCGGCTATCTGCATCCATTTGTAGATCGTCCCTTCTTTCACGATCAAATCATGATCACGGCCGAGGACCCTTTTCGCGATCGACAAAGCACGCTCTCGTGCTGCCTTTCCGGTCATCTTGGCATTTCTCTGGTAGAGGCGTGAGGCTTCAACTATCAAACCTTGAAACTTCCCTTGCTCGAAGGTTGGGCGACGATGGTCACCGACTTCTCCGCTCGGAAAGATCTCTGGGATCACGCCGCGCTCCCTATGATCTAGGAAGTAGCCCAACATCTGATGAAGAGGTTGGCGCAGCAGCGGATCCCCATCTTTTTTCGGGGGATTGTACCGATCACATTCCTGCGCAAACAGCAGAACGCCATGGAGCATTCGTTGAATCTCGCCGCTCCTCTGCTGCCAGGACTCGGCGTCGGGGTCACTGGGGCTATCCCTCACTGCCGCGAGATCGTCGAGCAGACGCTGCGCCGCATCGGCGAACCAGGAAGGCACTCGCTTAGGGGCGTAAGGGTCCCCGCCATTTGTCATAGATTGTCCGCCTCCGCAGTGACGCCCGCGGATCCATGAAGCATGTTTTCAAGCTCGTGGCCCACTGTATTTGCGGCCGCCTTCAGCGGATCACTGGCAAGGTGAGCGTAGCGGGCGGTGGTCTGAGTCTGTGTGTGCCCAAGCAGTGCACCAATTACTGGTAGACTCATCCCGCCACTGACAGCAACGCTCGCAAAGCTGTGGCGCAGGTCGTGCGGACGGACGTCGTGAAGACCAGCAGCTTTTTTGATACGTGCCCATGGGTCCTTGTAATTGACAAGATGAGCGGCGGCCTTCGCACCACAGACTATAAAGGGGTTTCCCTCCTCGCGCGGCAGGGTCACCAGAACATCGCGCGCGGGCTCAGAGAGATGGATAATCCGTCGACCCGTTTTGGAGTCTGGCAAGCACAGCTCTCCCGCTTCGAGGTCTAACCATTCCCAACGGGCGGTCCTGATCTCACTGCATCGCGCGGCCGTGAACGTCAGTAGGCGGAAGAGTGCTATGACGTAAGGCGTCTCGGTCCCATTTCGCTCTGCATCCGAGAGAACTTGACCAAGGCGCACGAATTCCTCGGCCGAAAGATACCGCTCGCGCTTGGCCTCCTTGTACTTCTTCACATGCCTTGTGGGATTCATTCCGTCGGGCACCGTTCCCCACGCCTGCGCAGTCGTGAAGATGTGCGAAAGAAGCGCCAGTACTCGGTTCGCGGCAACAGGCGTCGCTGACAGGCCGCTGTGCAGCTTTGCCACGTCATGCCGGGTTATTGAGTCGAGGCGACGGGTCGCGAAAGCAGGGAGCAGATGGTTCTTCAGATTCGCCCGGTCATCGCGGACTGAAGCAGGCTTCTTGTGCCGCTCTGAATGCTCGCAAAGGTACCGGTCGGCGAAGGACGCGAAAATTTCAGCATTGCGCTCATCTTGTTTCGCCTCAGCCGGGTCTTTGCCTTGGGCAACCAGCGCGAGAAGCTGCTGCGCTTCTTTCCTTGCAGAAATTGGCGTCCAGGGGCTGCCATGCTTGCCGATGGTGTACCAGCGCTGCCGTCCCCCCGCACGGTACTTGAGAATGTAGGAGGCCGTGCCTCCCTTAGTGCGCTGCACCCCAAAGCCCCTCAGCTCACCATCCCACCGCCTCGCGCCCGGCTCGAGAGCATCGACTACCCGTTTTGTGATGCGATCCGCCATGCCGTTTCTCCGCCATCAGTCAGACTCAAGAGCCACTAATGCTACCGTTGTGCTACCACTTTGATAGAAATTCAAGGCATCTAGTGAACGTGGTTGATAACATTTCCCATTGTATTTCCAGCTTTTTGGCATCGGACGGAACGTAGAGGATACTCTGAACTGGAGATTTGTAATCAGTAGGTCGTTCGTTCGAGTCGGACTGGGGACACCATTCTTCTTTGGCCTACCGCTCGCTCTCGCTCACTATTTGATGCCGCAGAGATCTCGTCGGGGCTATCGCTTCGCTATTTGATGCCGTGTGGCGTGCTCCTGACCGGCTCGGAAGAGACACGGTCAATCAGTCCCACTCGGGCGCGATGAAGGTCTCGGCCCGTTGCCCAAACCTCCCCGTCGCGCGCGATCGTGCTTTCCAGTTCAGCGACAAAGTCCGGATTGAGGTCAGATCGCCGAATGTACTTGTGGAAAACGCTGGCGTTCAGCGCAGCATCCACCGCCGTCCCCGTTGAGAAGCTCTGTCCCGATACGCGGTCTACGGAGTATGCGTGATGGAACATGAAGCGCGCGTGCGGGCCGGAGACTCGTTCTTCACCGCCCATGAACACCGGCACACACATAGAGGCACAAATCGCCTCATCAGGGACATACGTCACAACGGTGTAGGCGTTCGCCTGCCTCTTCAGCAGACGGATGACATCATCACCCTCGGCGACAGAACCGCCAGGCGAATTGAGCACCAGCACCACCTGCTCGACTTCGGGGTCAAGGTTGCGAAATGCCGACTGGATCGCTGCTTTCATCGGTGACGTGATCTCGCCAGTCCATGTGAACGTGGCGATCTTGCCTTCGACCTCGACGGTCAGCGCATCCGATGTGACGGATCCGGAGCAACCGGAAACGAGTGCGACGAGGCCTGCGGTTAAACCGCCAAGCATTTGGCTTCTTCTCATCATCTCAACCTCGTCGAAGGCTGACCCCAGGTTATCGTTGATCGCGCCGTCATTTGTCGGCGTCCAGCTTCAGGAAGGCGTCATCGAGGATCTTGGGGTCGTCTTCTGCGCCGCCGCCGAACGCCCATTGTGCTTTTTTGGGCCCCAGCCGGACGTAGGCACCCTCCCCGGCGATGTCCCAGGTGGTGATATACCCGCTGACCCCGTCCCAAGAGTTCACGCCGAAGTCGGAGCCGTCGTACGTGAACGCGATGGTTCGTGCCTCTTCATCGACATCCACCTGCGGTGCACTGGCAAAGCGCGTTCCGGCCGCGTCGGCTGATGCTCCGTCTGCTGAGAACATGGTGTTGCCCCAGCCGAAGATCACGTGCCCGACATCCCAGTCCAAGCCGTTCGGCATTTGCGCGTTGAGTTGAGGAAGGGTTGATGCTCCGTCTGTATCTGGTCGATCAAAAAAGATGCTGAACGAGACATTGTCGAACTGGTTTGGCGGGAGCCACTCGCTCGTGACTTCTGCCATCGTCAGTTCAATCTTGAGGATGTCACCGCCCGCCATCGCAGAGACCTGGAGAATGTCCTTTTGACCGATGGCATTGGCTTGCTGCAGATCGATGTAGGTCCCCGCTGGGCCACGATCATCACCACGCGGATCATCGAACGTCAGCGCGAGGGCGGGTTCTACCACGTTCGACCGGACCTCAATCCGCTCGCTGGCAAGACCTGAAAGCGGGTCAAAAGCGACGAGGAAGAACGCTTCTTCTCCTAAGTTTTCAACTGGGTAGGTATATGACCATGTGCCATCTGGATTTGTGGGGACTGTTACCGCGCTGCCGAGCAGCCCGTTCTTAACGAGCTGGACCTGCCCACCTCCGCTGGGGAGCATGCCCGCCAAACTGAAGTCGTCGGTGAGCACTTCGCCGAGCTTAACGTCAGCGACAAGTGTTGGCCTGTCCGTTTGCTGATGATCTTTCTCTCCCTTCGAAAGTTGGTCTTCTCCACGCGAGACCACAAAGGCGCGCGGCGGTAGGACTGCGGTCATCCGTTCACCGATCACCTCAAGGGGACCCTCGACATTCATTGCGTACGCGATGTCGAGAGGGCCATCCGCGACGCCAGGGAGACGGAGGCCATCAACCAGAACGTCTTCATCAGACGTGTTGAAGATGATATCGAGCACTGCTCCCTCATACGAGCGCCTATAGGCAACGAGACCGGCTTCGTGAGGGTTGGCGGCCAGCATCTTGAGCGATCCGCGCCGCAGGGCAGGCTGCGCTGTCCGCAAGGCGGCGAGCGAGGAGATGAATTGGTAAAGCTCTGTGCTCGTATCAAAATGATCGCGGTCCGACATGTAGCCGCCGCTGAACATAGCCTGACGTGTTTCGGTAAAACCTTGCGCGGACCCCTGATAGACCGTGGGGATGCCCGGGATCGTAAAAATCAACGCAAAAGACTGCTTGAACCCATCCATCGAGCCGCTGGCGAGAAACCGGGCCACGTCGTGGTTGTCCACGAGCGTCGGGGTGACGAAAGGATCCGTGTACATCTCCATATGTTGTTGGAGGCGGTAAGCGATTTGCGCGGTCGGTTTGCCTTGGCCGAAGACCGACTTGATTTCTTGCTTCAGAGGGAAAGAAATCACGGCGGGAAGGATCTTCTGGTCCGCGCTATCAAGGTACTCCGCTAGCGCAGCTTCACCTGTATTTTTAAAGGGCTGGGAATAGTCGAGGACTTCGCCGAACAGCAGGAAATTGTCACGTCCCGTCGCTGCGGCCCGCGCCAGGATACCGTCCTCGTCGTGCAAGAACTGCGCAAAGAACTCAGGTTCGACGTAGCGCACAGTGTCGATGCGGATGGCGTCAATGCCGGCCTTCTCAATCCAATCGCCATAGGTCTTTTTGAAGACATCGATTACCACCGGGTTCTTCGTGTTGACGTCTGCGAGCGATCCTAACTGGTACGTGTACTGCTTTTCACCCATGTTTTGATAGTCGGTGATCGTCGGGGTCCAGTTGTAGATGTTGGCCGCCGCATGTTCCGGATTGTTGCGGTCGATCATGTCAAAGGGTTTCTGCAACGGCACCGGCTGGGGCGAAGTCTCGTCCTGGAGCAAGACAAAGCTCTTCGATGTGTCGTTCGGGTCATAGGGTCCGTCATAGCCGAAGAAATTCGCCGTGTGGTTCACCACTATGTCTTGGATCAGGTACATCTCGCGACAGTGCAGAGCATGACTCAGTTCGCGATATTCCGTCAGTGTACCAAAGTGTGGATCCAGTTGAGAGAAATCGATCCCGTAATACCCGCTGTACCCCGTGAAGTCCTGCCCTCGACTGACCCATTGGTTGAGCACCAGCGGCGTTGCCCAAACAGCTGTCGCGCCCAGTCCTTCGATATAGTCGAGCTGATTGGTGATCCCAGGAATGTCGCCCCCACTGAAATAACGCTCCTTCTGCGGATTGAACTCTCCGTGGCCCAGGTCGTTGTTCGTCGGATCGCCATCAGCAAAGCGATCGGTGAAGACAAAGTAGATGATCTGATCGCGCCAGTCCGGGGACGGCACGTGGATGTTCAAATCCTCCGACTGGCACGGCGTGCTGGCGAGGGGCGACGGATTCTCGGACCCTCGGGTCTCTTCAGCGGGTGATCCGCACCCGGACTGAAATGACACAGCGAAGATGCAGGCTAAGGCTTTGGCGGGGATAAATCTATCCACTGTGACACTCCATTCGGAAGCTGTGAGGGAGACCACTCCTTCGCAGACGTGACTTCTTCGATTAGGACCAACCGGCGCGGTGGTGGGAAGACCGAATGCCGTTGCCAATCCCGCAAACACGACATCCCTTCTTCCATGTCCAGTTCGTCCCGATTGATGAATGAACCCAGCGGTGGATCGTCTTGCTTGCGACCGTAAGCATCGTGATGGGACGGATCACCGCTGGCAGATCGATCCGTGAGCAGAATAGAGATCATCGCGTTGCGCCAAAATGGATCCACCGGCGGCGCAGCTGCTACGCTTTTCTCTGGAGCACTGGCATTGCTAACTTCAAGCGCGGTGTTTTCTTCAGCACAGCCCACCAACACGGCGGCTAACAACAATGCGCATGTGATGGTTCGAGACAACAACGGCCTCCGAATGTCAGAACAACGACTGCGCGCATACGTAAGCACTCTCGCCAAAGCCGCGGAAGTCTGGTCTCGTTGTCAGCCGCGGTGATGACACAGTGTCGATAGTCTTCAGTGTATATCGGCCGAATTTGTGACCGCCTCTGATCATTCGCTGCACTGCACAATCGACAACAAGTCTCTCGGGTTACACTTTGCGACACCTTGATACTTAGCGTGCCGGGTTTTCGCCATAGACTGATCGTCAAACTGGCAGCCAGTGCTGAGCGCTGACGGTCAGCGCTAGGGAGGATGCAGTGATGACGAAACGGGCAGTCGCCGTCATGTTAGCGTTGGCCGCGCTCGGATTATCCGGATGCGGCGGAAGTGGGGGCAGCAGTTCTTCGGCACCGCCGCCGCCCGACGGAGGTGGACCGCCACCCCCTCCCCCGCCGGTCGGGGATGGCTTTTTCGATACCAACGCGGACACATCGCGCTTCCTCACCATGGCCACATTTGGTCCGGTCACGGAGGACGTGGACGCGCTGACGGGGACGGCAGCGTCGGACTGGATACTCGCGGAGTTTGATAAAGCGCCGACTTTTTGGCTTCCGATCGTCGAAGACTATGAGCAGCGAGGCGGGCCCTATGTTCCGGGTACGTTTAATCCGTTCTTCCAGAGAGCGAACACCTACGCCTTCTGGCAGACAGCGATTGAAGCCGACGACCAGCTGCGCCAGCGGATGGCTTTCGCGCTCTCTCAAGTCTTGGTTGTCTCGCAGTTCGGCGGCGGCGTCTTAGAGCAGTTTCCCGGCGGTATTGCCTTCTATCAAGACATCCTTGCACGGAATGCCTTTGGAAATTATCGCGACCTGCTTGAGGAAGTGACCTACGCGCCTGCGATGGGCTACTACCTCACCTATGTGGGCAATCAGCGGGCTGACGCAGCAACGGGTCGCAACCCCGATGAAAACTATGCTCGCGAGATTCTTCAACTTTTTTCGCTGGGCGTCATACAACTCAACTCCGATGGCACACCGCAGCTCAACCAAAACGGTGATCCAATTGAGCTGTACACGAACGATGACATCACAGGGTTAGCGCGAGTCTTCACTGGTCTGATCTACGCCGAATTTAATGTAGGCCAGCCCTTCACGCGAGATGATATCGACGCATCGCTCGACCAGCCGATGAAAGTGATCGAGGAGAGCCACTCGCCCGAGGAGAAAGTGTTTTTGGGAACAACGATCCCGGAGAACACACCCGCTGACCTGAGCATCGATCTGGCCCTTGATGCGATTATGTCCCATCCGAATATCGGTCCGTTTGTCGGGCGCCAGCTTATCCAGCGTTTCACGACGAGTGATCCGGACCCAGATTATGTCGAGCGCGTGGCAGCGGCTTTCGATGCAGGGGCCTACACGCTGCCGAATGGCATATCAGTGGGCGAAGGCAGGCGCGGCGATCTGAAAGCCACCATCGCCGCTGTGTTGTTTGATGCTGACGCACGACCTGAGCAAGCAGCGGGTGATCCGCGGTTCGGGAAAGTCCGTGAACCTCTTTTGCGGATCACCCATTGGGCACGCGCCTTTGAAGTTGATGCTTCGACGCCTGAATACGTCTTGATCTTGCTGGATACTGCACCGACCGACAGCCTTAATCAGCACCCGTATCGATCGCCGTCTGTCTTCAACTTCTACCGACCAGGCTACATTGCGCCGGGTACGGAGAGCGGGGCGCTCGGGCAAACCGCGCCTGAGCTTCAAATCGTCAACGCATCGAGCATCCCAGGATACATCAACGTTCTCAGCTACTTCACCCTCGGACGCCAAGAGCAGGAGTTCGTGAGAATGAGGCCAGTCTTCGACGGATTAATGATTCAGTTCGACGCTGACGTCGCTCGCAGGGCGTTTCTTCCCGACTACACTGACGAATTGGCCCTCGTCGGTGACTTTGAGGCGCTTGTCGATCATCTGGACACGAAGCTTTTCTACGGCTCGATGAGCGATCAGACCCGAGGCGATATCCTTGCCGCCTTGCAAGCGATCCCTGGATTTGACCCAGAGAATGAAGACCTTGCTGAGCTTGCCGTCCAGACCGCTGTGACCATGGCCATGTCGGCCCCTGACTATGTGGTGCAAAAATGAACAGTCAACGGATCATTATGCCAAGCCGCCGCAAGTTCCTTAAGAGCGCTGGTGCCGCCGCCCTGGGCAGCACCCTCGCCTATGGCGGGCCGACGGCTCTGACCAGCCATGCTGCGGATGTGAGCGGCTACAAAGCGCTTGTCTGCATCTTCCTCCTCGGCGGGCTCGACAATTACGACCTGCTGATCCCCTATGATCAGTCCTCGTACGATAGCTTCGCCCTCAAGCGGCAGGAGCTTTATGAACAGCCCGGTTCTAACCGGGATCGCGGGCAATTGCTGCCGCTGAATCCGGCCAACGCAGCGGACTTCGGGACGAGGCAGTTTGCGCTGCCGCCGGAAATGTCTCAGCTGGCTTCCCTGTTTGGGAGCGGAGAGGCGGCGATCATCGGAAACGTCGGTCCACTGATTGAACCGACCAACCGCCAGTCGTTCCTCGACCAAAGTGTGCTGCTGCCGCCCCGCCTCTTCTCCCACAACGACCAGCAGGCGACGTGGCAGGCGATCGCCCCTGAAGGCGCGCAGCTTGGCTGGGGTGGGCTCTTCGGTGATGCCGTTCTCAATTCAGGTGCGAACTCCGGCGGGCCAGAATTCACGACCATCGCATCGAGCAATGTTGGAGCCTTTCTGACCGGAAACCTCGCATCGCCTTATCAGATCACTCTTGAAGGCTCGCCGCGTGTTCAGTTCCTGAACAGCTTCCTTGATGGCGAGAATGATCCTGAGTTCGACGATTTCTTCCGCGCGGTACAGAGCCAACTTTCCGCTGAAGGCTTCAACAGCGACCGGATCCTTGAGCGCGATTATACGTCAAAAGTCCAGCGAAGCGCGACGGCGAACGCCAGATATGATGAGGCCCTGAACGGTGCCTTCGCCTTCAACACCGCGTTCGGTGCGGACCCCCTTGGCGCACAGCTTGAGGCGGTGGCGCGGACGATCTCCATCCGCAGTGGCTTGTTTGCCTCACGCCAAATATTCTTTGTCGGACTCGGCGGGTTCGATACGCACTCAGATCAAATGACGGATCTACCGGGTCTGCTCCAGATCATTGATAATGGTCTCTCCAGCTTCCACCAGGCGATGGGTGAACTGGGGCTACAGGATAGCGTGACCACGTTTACGGCCTCCGACTTCGGCCGCACCCTAGCAATCAACGGCGATGGCACTGACCACGGATGGGGCGCCAACCACATCGCCGTTGGCGGCGCGGTGAACGGAAACCGTATCTACGGAGATGTTCCGCTTGCGGAGTTTGAGACGGATACGGACTCTGGCTCCGGCCGGCTGATCCCGACGACTGCCGTTGAAGAGTTCGCCGCCCCTCTCGGCCGATGGTTTGGTCTTTCGGAGGATGAGATCGCGGCGGCTTTGCCCGGGCTCTCGAACTTCAGCGGAGCACCGCTGGCGTTTATCTAGCGTCGTCGCCGACGATTTTTGCGTACTCGATCGAAGGCGATTTCGTCAGCTTACTGAGGGCCTCCTCCATCTCACCCTCACCATTCAAGGCGAGGGTGTAGCTGCCGATCGCTGATGGCCCGTCAATGATCCGCAGGTCCAGCGACCGCAACAGTTCGCGCAAGTCAGCTTCGGTGGTCTCGGGCCGGAAGATCACCTGGAGTGCCGCCTCACCCTGGGACTGGCTCGCAGTGGCGTAGACCGCTTCCTCAGCACTGTCTGAGACGGGCGTACCCGTCTGGATCATCACCCCCAACAGGACTGCAGCGGCCAGCGAAGCCGCGAGCTGCCAGGGCGACGCAGATGGTTTGCGCCACCAAGGCTCAAGCGGTACGACATTATCCTGAGACTGCATGGACCGCTTGATCCGCGCCCACGTGACCTCATCCACCGGCTGGGGCTCAGGCTGAGCCTGGGCGAGGGCTTCGTAGAAGGCATCATCATTGCCGGACACCGGCTTTTCACCGCGGAGCTCAGCAAGAAGGTTGTCGATGCGTCGGTCGTTCATGGGTCATCTCGAAGACGGCTACACTCGTAAGTCGCAGATGGGGCCTCTTCGGTTCAACGCTCTTTCGCTTTTTGTCTGCGCAGCGCTTTGTGCCGCGCCAGTCCTGGCTGCGCCGCCTGTGGATGTTAGCGGCCAAGTGCGGCTGCGCGCCGAGCACGTGGATGATCGCCAGGTGTCAGAGGACGGGCAGCTGCTCTCGCTTTCAGCGAACCTCAAGGGGGTCTGGGAACCTGCACCGCGGTGGAGCTTCGCTCTTTCAGGCGAGGCGGTGGGCGCGCTCGCCGGGCGGTTTGATGATGGCGAAGGCCTGCCCCAGGACCGCGGCGTCATCCCCGATCCGTCCTTGCTGAGCCTCGACGAGGCGTTCGCGGAGTATCGGCCGTTCGCAGGCGCCAGGGTTCGCGCGGGGCGCCAGCGCATTGTCTACGACGACGAGCGGTTCATCGGCGCGATCGCCTTCCGTCAGAACGCACAGAGTTTCGATGCTGTCAGCGCTAAAGCCTCTGTTATCGGCGGCTTGAGCATTGATCTCGTGAGCGTTTTCGGCGTCGATCGCCCCCTCGGTCCCCGCGGCCAGCCGAGACGGCTTGAGAGCGAGAGCCTTCTTCTGAGAGCTGAAGTCCCCTTCCCGTTCGGCTCACTGGTTGGCTACCGTTACCATCTCGATCTCGGTGATGACGCGGACCCCTCTCCTGTCCAGGGCGGGCGCAGCCTGACCTACGGTGCGGCTGTTAGCGGGCGGATAGGAACGGAGCCTCTTTCCATCGGATATCTCGCTGAGCTGGCGCAGCAGGAGAATGACGAGACGCTGGAAACCGTGCCCTTTGGCCGGGCACGGATCAGTGCTTCGGCCAGCTTCTGGGACGTGGATGTTTCCTATGAGCGCTTAGGAGCGGGAACCCAGGCGTTCCAGACTCCTCTTGGCACCAACCACGCGTTTCAGGGGCATGCTGACCTGTTCCTGACCACGCCAGAGGACGGCTTGGCAGACCTTTCGATAGGAGGCCGGTTGCGGCTCGGGGACGCGGGGCCGTTTCAGCGGCTGCAGCTTTCGGCTCGCGCGCATCAATTCGATTCCACCTCTGACGGAGAGCGCTATGGGCGGGAGCTGGACGTGACACTGTCGGCGCGGTGGAGGCGGTTTGCGCTTTCCGCTGAGCGCGCTGACTATCAGGCCGACGGATTTGCAGAGGACGTGACCCGGTGGTGGCTGACGGCGCAAACGTCGTTTTGAACCGTTTGCCCCCGCCGCACGACGAAGACGTATGACATCGCTTTTGCCCCCGCCCTTCAAGGCGCTGATCCTCACGCTCTGCCTGTCGCTGGGCCTGACCGCTTGCGAGACGTTTGTGCTCGAGCCGCCAAGCATGGATGCCGTGCAAGCGGATGCTGACGATGTCGTCGACCCGTCGGTGATCGTGGTCCTTGCTGACACCCGGTCCGAAGCCGAGGCGCTAGTCTCTGGCGCGTTGGCTAGGGGATACACTCATCAGCAGACGGATGTTCTAACGGGGCTTGGCCTTTATCAGGTTGTGCTAGGCATTCCCAGCGGCCGTACCGGCGCCGTGGCGATCGCAGAGCTTGAGACGCTTCAACGCGGTGTCACCGCCGGGGTGAACCACGCCTACCGCCCGCAGGGCCAAGCCCCTGGTCGGCACTATGCCAAGGCTGCGATGTCGTGGCCGACAGAGAAGTGCGTGCTGCAGCAACCCATCGGCGTTGTAGATGGCGGCTTCGGTACATCCCAGAGCACCAGGACTTATCAGCGCTTCATCAATGGGCCACAGATTGAGGGTCAGCATGGCGCTGAAATCACGGCGCAATTGGAGGCGGTGGCTGGGAGTGATCAGCATGCGGTCTATCACGCTGACGTCTTGCAAGCATCTTCGAATGGCAACGTCGCGGGCGTCGATGCCATCCTGCGTGCGGTGTCGTGGCTCGTCGAAAACAACGTGTACGTCATCAACATAAGCCTCGCGGGGCCTTACAACAAGATTCTCGACCGCGGTCTTCAGCGTGCGCACGATCGCGGCGCCTTGCTCATCGCCGCAGCGGGCAACGATGGCCCCACTTCAGCACCTCGCTATCCGGCGGCGCTACAAGACGTGATCGCAGTGACGGCAGTCGACGCCTCACTGGACCTCTATCGGCAGGCTGTCCGCGGATCCCATATTGATGTGGCGGCCCCCGGCGTTGACATCTTCATCGACGTGGATGGCGGAACGTACAGGACCGGCACGTCTCACGCATCGCCCTATGTGGCCGCTTACTTCGCCGCGCGATCAACGGACGCTCCGAACGCCCGCGCTGCGCGTCAGCTCCTGAGCAACACCTCTGCTGATCTGGGAGCACCCGGTCATGACGGCTTGTTCGGCTGGGGCGTTTTGCAGGCCGATCTGTCCTGCTCATAAAAAAGTCAGCACAAAGTGCATTTTCGGTGAACCGTTTCCTAAGCTCAGCAGACCCACTCACATGGAACAGATACGGCATGATGTTGAGCAAGGACTGGAGACACTGCTTCCGCGTCTCTGGCGGTTCGCGGTCACAGTCACCAAAGATGATACGAAGGCGGAGGACCTCGTCCAAGACACCTGTGTCAGAGCCCTTCAGCATGCAGACAAGTTCCGCGCCGGCACGCATCTCGACCGGTGGTGCTTCACCATCATGGCGAACATCTGGCGCTCCAGCTTCCGCCGCAAGACACCTGATCTGATCGAGGACGAGGCCTTGAACCGCGTCGCCTCGCAAAGCCCGACGCCCGAAGCTTCACTCTATGCGCGGCAGGTTCTCGATCAGGTTGATCAGCTTGCGGAGGGTCAGCGCGAAGTCATTGTGCTCGTCTACGGCGAGGGCTTTGCTTACAAAGAGGCCGCCGCGATCCTAGATATCCCCATCGGCACGGTGATGAGCAGGCTCCACGCCGCGCGGTCCAAGCTCGCGCACCTGGCGCACTAGCGGTGGTCACTTGGTCTCGTCAGGCGTCTTCGCAGGCCCTTTGCCATCCTTCGCGGCGCGCAAGCGGGCCTTCAGCTTGTCGAGCGGCGCATCCTTCAGCCGTTCCTCAAGCGCTTCAGCCACGCGCTGTTCGAGCGGGTCTTCCTCTCGATCGCGGTCATCATCAGCGGCTATGGCCATTGTCGCTCAGGCTCCTTCGTCTATCCTGACCCCTAGAGAACAGCAGATCAGCGTTGATTATTCATCGGTTGCCAGGCGAAAGGCAACGCAGCACGGCAAAACAAGGGCGAAAGCGTGAGCGACAGCGGGGATTTGAGCGACGCTGAGCTGTGCAGCGAGGTGGCCGCGGGGGACGAGCGCGCGATGCGCGTCCTCTATGAACGTCACCACAGATCGGTCGAAGCCTTTGCCCGCAACCGGCTCCGCGATAGCGCGCTGGTCGCTGATATCGTGCATGACGTGATGATCGACGTTTGGCGCAAGCCGGAGGCGTTTGCTGGCCGTTCATCGTTCCGTACGTGGCTCTTCACCCTGACGCGGAACAAAGTTGTTGACGCCCTGCGTAAGACGGGCCGCATCGATTATGGCGATGAGGGCATGGACCTCGTCGATGACCGTCCGCTGGCGGATGATATCGTCCAGGCGGCCCAGGATCGCGAGCGCATGCGCGCGTGCATCGAAGGCCTATCCGGTGCACACCGAAGCGCGATCCAACTCACGTTCTTCGAAGGCCTCACAGTGACCGAAGCGGCGGAAGTTGAAGACGTGCCGCCAGGCACGATCAAAACACGAATTTTCCACGCGAAAAAGCTGTTGGCAGCGTGCCTGGGCGCGCGATGAAAAAACACCAGCAATCGGCACTTTTCTCTCGAATAAAGATCACCGGTCCCGCGTTTACCCCTCGGCAATGACGCCACAGACTTTTTGGGAAAACCGACCATGTCTCTCTTCAAACCTGCCGCAGCGCTTGCCGCTGCTGCCTTCTCCACCCTCGCCTTTGCCAACGCGGCTGAGTTCACCGTGCGCAGCGGCCAAAACCTTCAGGTGCCCTCTTTTGATACGGCGACGGACAGATTTCTGATCGCGACGGATTCGTTTGGCTTCGACGACTCGCTGAAGTTCCTGAACACTGACTCCAACGGGATCGATGACATTGCCAACCTCATCGTGCTGCAGGATTCTGACGACGACAACGACATGAACACCGTGTTCAACGCGCGCAGTGCGGCTCGGCTGATTGGTGCAGGTACGGACGTCGATCGCGACGGTTTCTTCGTCTATTATAACAGTGCACTGAACATCAATCGACTGGTCTATTCGTCGAACCTTGCCGACGGGAACGCCTCATTCCAGATCATCGCGGCGATCCTTGATCCGACGGGCCAAAACGCCATCGCCGCCCTGCCGACCTTCACCGATGCCAACTTTGGCCAGGTGCCTGTGCCTGCTGCTGCGGTTCTGTTCGGCGGCGCCATGGCCGGCTTCGGCGCCCTTCGCCGCAAGCGCGCAGCCCAGAACGCCTAAGCGTCAGGCCGCTTCGAGCTCTCTCTTCTTCCGAAGCGGCCCATGGGGGCCCAACGATCTCATGGCACCTCTCCCCAGCCACAAAGATCGTTGGTGCCGCCCTCACTTTACTGTGTGCAGGGAGTGAATGATGGAAGCTCAGCCATCGCCTCTTGCGAAAATGGCTTTGTTTCAAAAAGCATAGGATAATGGAACATCCTCAACTCGCGATGAAAGTCGCGGACGCACCGCTCATAAGCCTGGTAGGCAGCGACATCCGTCTCGGCCGCCTGACTGATCAGCCGTTCACTGAGCAACGTGGGTGACAGCAAAGCAACGGTGCCCATCATCCTGTCTCGCGCAGCAATGCCTTCGCGCAAGGCTTTGGACTGATCTTCCACCGTCTGGTCGCCCACCTGTTGAAAGGCGTAGTACCACTTCCATTCGAACCCTAGAGAAATGTCCGCATACGGCGCCCATTCGGGGTGATGCTCCACGAAAGGCTTCATCGTCGCTTCCTTTGGCAGGTCCCAGGCATCGTTGACGGCTTCGCGCTGGGTCAGCAGCAGTTCGCCGCCTACCGGGACGGGAATGGTGCCTTCGACCAAGAGCTTGCCCGCTGTCGGAACCGCGAGAGCAAGGGTAAGCCAAAGGCCGATAAGCGTGGCGGCGACGGTCGGCCCTGACGAGAGACGCAATGCGACAAACGCACAGCATACAGCCCAAAAAACGACGTTGAGGCCCAAAGCACCTAGCACCGTCAGGGTTCCACCTAACCCAGCACCAGAGATGACCGCGCCTAGAAGAAAAGGCGCACCTACCGCTGCAAACAAGAGACCGGCCCTAAGGATCGCTCGTAGGGCAAAGAGCCCACCTTGCTGATCCGTAGCAACCAAAAGTTCAAAACGTCGCCCACGACGCTCGCCGGCCTGACCATCATAGAGCAAGACGATCAAAAAGATGGGCACAAGGACCGCTACCACAAACGCAAAGTCCAAGCGACCGCCCATCGCTAGCTCAGGGTTCCCAGTATCGGCCTCGTAGATCTGCCCTTCGAGGGCAAGCATCCGCACACGGTGCTTCCAAGGCAGCGACCCCCGCGTCCCTTGTGCGGCAAACGCGAGCGGGGACGGCGGGTCATAAGTGAAATGATAGGCATAGTACGCCGCGCCGCCCGGATCAGACTGTTGCGCCAGGACATACGCTCGGTCCTCCGCAACCGCTGCATCCACACGCTCGATCAGCATACGTTGTTGATGGGAGGTGTTGAGGCCAACGATCACCGCGACGGCGCTCAAGACAAAAGCGACGAGCACCGTCGCTTGCACCAACCGATCGCGGCTGGCGAGCCACAGCTCGTTCTTGAGACTAGGCATCGGCTGCCTCCGCTCGGTCCTTAGCGCGGCTGATCCCGACGAAGGCGCACAAAGCTGTCCATACGGCGAGGACGAACAGGTAAGGCGTTGCCGAGGCGAGGCGCTGACCCGCTGGTGCCGGTTCGAAGCTGAACGCGTTCAGGACACGCCAGTTCTCGGCGCTGACCCGCGCCCGTTGCCCGGCTTCGGCGCTGGCGTTTCGGTTGATGTCGGCGTCGTAGGACAACTCTTCCGCATGCACACGGTTGAGGCCTTGCACAAAGTCGAACCGCGCATTCTCCGCCTCGTGGAGGAACCTGTGATGCTGGCGCAAATCGGTACCTGCGAGGGACATGGAGAAATGCCGAACGGCGAGCTGAGGGGAGATGAAGCTGAGGGCTTGTTGGATCGACGATTGGGCCATTTCAGCCTGCATCGTCTCGTCGGCGAAGCTGTTCATCGTGTCGGTGAGGTCCGCCTCAGCGGCCTCGGCCACCACGCCGCGGAAGTTGACCGGCAGATCCTCGACCCGGTCAACGCCGTACTGCTCGAAGAGATTGCTCCGTAGGCGG
Source organism: Pseudomonadota bacterium (assembly GCA_039198765.1). Taxonomy (GTDB): domain Bacteria; phylum Pseudomonadota; class Alphaproteobacteria; order Caulobacterales; family Parvularculaceae; genus Parvularcula. Next base: position 14,022 of record JBCCTF010000009.1, on the reverse strand, counting down.
TTAAAGGCAGGATCATTGGCATTGTGCCCATCACCCGCGGTGCGAAGCGCTTTGGCGACGGCGAGGTCGGTCTCGATCTTGCTGGCCATGGGCGCAGAGGCCGTAGCCACAGAGGCTGCGAACGGTGGAGCGACGACGCAGAAAAGCAGCCATAGCGACATCAGCGTGAGGAGTGCGCCTGAAGCCTGTCGCGACCCGGCTGACACGGCGGCGATGAGCAGTGCCCAAATTAAGAGGTACACGGCGTATCCGAGAAGGAACGCCGAGACCGCGCCTGCCCCCTCACCCATCGAAAGCGCTTGAATCGAGACAAAGGCGAGTGGCAGAAGCAGGAGACCACCGAGCCCTGCCAGCGCCAGCACCTTGCCCAGCCACAGGTCGCAAGGCGCGAGGCCTGAAGTCAGAAGCTGACGATCCGTCCCCCCTTCACGCTCCCGCGCAAGAGACGCGAAGCCGACGATGATCAGCACAAGGGGGATGAGCACCTGGTAGGTCATCGCCGGGGTCAGGCGCGCGAAGACCCCAGCTTGGGCTGCAGAGAAGAACGGCGCGAAGGTGGCTGAGTTCTGGTGGTGCCCTTCGAGGAACATCACGGTGCCCGTGTACGGATCAACGCCGGGATCAACCACCGCAAGCGGAGCTGGCGCACGGAAGACATAGTGCCCGTAGTGCACCATCCGGTGGGGGTGGCGCGCCGGTTGGTTCTTGAAGGTCTCTTCCGCCACCGCTTGCAGCTGCGCTCGGCTTTCCGCCGCCGCGCTGATCCTAGAAGCGTTCGCGACGAGGGACGTTACGGTGACGAGCAGCGCGAGGATGATCGCGGCGAGGCCTAGCTTGGAGCGGAGCCAAAAGCGCCATTCATCGGCGGCTACAAGGAAAGCGGCGTTCATTGCTGGTGCTCCCGTGCGAAGGCTGCGTGCACCTCATCAGGCGAGATTTGGCCGCCTTCTGGCGCTTCGAAGGCACCGACAAACTGTCCCCGTCGGAGGAGGCCAATGCGTCCCGCCACCTGACATGCTCCGTAGACGTCATGGGTGACCATCAAGACGGTGGTGCCGCCTTCGGACATCTTTGTGATCAGTGTGTTGAACTCATCGATGGCCACGGGATCAAGGCCGGAGGTGGGTTCATCGAGGAAGAGGATCGGTGCTTCGCGGAGGATCGCCAGCGCAATAGCCACCTTCTGACGCATACCTTTGGAATACGTCTCCAGCCGTGCGCCGCGGGCATCATTCCGCAGACTGACGTCGTCGAGCGCCGCTTCCACCTCAGCCTCAGAACGCTTCACGCCTGCTAGAGAGAGGAAGTAGCGCAGGTTCTCTCGCGCGTTGAGATGGGGATAGAGGTTCGCTGATTCGGGTAGATAGGCCGACTGCTGACGAACGTGCCGGGTGTTCTCCGATGCCTTCTGGCCCTGCACAAACGCTTCGCCTGATGACGGCGCGAGGAAGCCGAGAAACGTGAGCAATGTCGTTGATTTACCAGCACCATTGCCGCCGAGGAGAGCGAAGACCTCCCCCTCATCGATGGCAAAACTGACGTCGGAAAGAACCTTCTGTCCGCCGCGTTCGACGGTGAGATTCTGCGCTTTCAACACGTGTTCAGTCATAGGCGAGACTTTCACTTCGGGGTTCTAGAAATAGCTGAGCCATGGCTTCCGCTTCTTCTCACGGTGCTTGTACGCGGAGAACGCCTTGGCGATGGTGAGCATGATCAGTGTCAGGATGACTGCACCTACCCACAGCGATCCGACGTTCGGCAGACCGAACCGGTCGCCATGGTTGGGGCCAAAAATCGCCAACGCCGCGGTATAGACTGCGAGCAGGATGAAAAGGTGCACCATATAGACAAACATCGGCACGGAGCCGAATTGGTTGAGCGCACGGGTGATGACATTCTGCCCACGGAAGGTATCGAACCATGCGAGGCCCAGAGAGCCAATCCCCAGCGTGAGCAGGAAATAGTCCAGCGACGGCGGGTACTTGGTGTAGTTGGCGAAATCCATCACCGTTCGGGTGACGGTATCCTGGACCGTCCAGGGCAGTGTCTCGCCATAGATGTTGAAGCCCCTGAGGACGAAAAGCACCGCGAGCGCGGCGACTCCGATGAAGACCAACGCTCTCTGGCGCGCCGAGGGCTGCATCGTGGAGCTGAACAACGGCCCTGCGAAGTAGCCGAGGCAGATCACTCCAAACCACGGGAGCACGGGATAGGACAGCTGGATCGTCAGTGGACCGATCGTCGCCAAATCACCCCTGTCATGAAGTATCGCCCAGATGACGTAGAACGGTTCACCAGGTGCGATATCGATGGGTGTGAGGAGGTTATGGCCGAAGACGATCGTGAAGCCGAGCAAACCGATCGCCCAGCGCGGCAGACGACAGGCGGCTGAAAGTGCGACCATGCAGGCGCCAATGGCGAACAGGACCTGGAGGAACATGTAGGTCGGGAACATCGTCGCCCAGACGAGGTAATAGCCGATCATCTCAATCAGTATGATGACCATCCCGCGCTTGAACAGAAATCCGCTCGGCGAGCGATAGGTCCCCGGCGATGGATTCGCGTAGAGCCAGGCGGACACCCCAGCCAACGCAATGAACACAGGTGCGCAAAGGTGGGTCAGAAGCCGCGTGAAAAAGAGGTCGGGCTCAATTGTGTCATAGATCGGATCGCCCGTCCGGACGTGCATGTAGAAACGCTCGCGCACGTGGTCGAGCATCATCAGCACAATGACCAATCCGCGCATCATGTCGATCGATGCGATGCGCGAGGTGACAGCTGCGGCGGGGTTCATCGCTGCTCCCGAAGGCCTTGGAGGCGGGTGAGCAGTCCTTAAACCACTCACCCGACGTTGAAAATGCCTTGGTTTAGAAGGCGTAGGATGCCGTCACGCGGAACTGGCGCGGCGTGCCCGGCTGCACCCAAACGTTGGCGAACGAGTTGGTATAGAACGTCTCATCGAACAGGTTGTCGACATCGAGACGCACCGACAGCCCGTCGGTCACGTTGATGTCACCGAAGACCCGGACGGTCGTGTAGTCAGGCAGGGTGAAGTCCGAGCCGACGAAACCGTTCCGTTCACCCACATAAAGAACACCGCCGCCGAAGCGAGCTGGCATGGCGCCGATGTTGAAGCCCTTGGAGGCTTGAACGCTCAGCTGGTGCTCAGGCGCGTTGATCAGCGGGTCGCCTGCCTCAATCGTGAAGCCAAAGCCGTCCGCATCAGCGAACTCGTTCGAGAACTCCGCATCGACGTAGGCATACGACGCCCAGAGGCTGAAGTCGTTGGCGAACTCAAGGTTTGCGTCCACTTCGACACCCGTGCTCTCTGCCTCACCGGCTGGGATCGAGAAGAAGCCCACGGCGGTGGCTTCAGGCCGGTCGTCGTTTACGAGGAAGTTGCTCTGCTCGATGTTGAACAGTGCCAAGGTGATCGAGCCATCAACGACATCGGTGAACTCACCGACATCCGCTTTCAGGCCGATTTCCATCGACTCCGTGATGTTCGGATCGAACTGATTGCCCTGGAAGTCCTGACCGGTTTGCAGGCGGAAACCCTCACCATAGGACGCATACACACTAAAGCCCGGGTTCACGCGATAGACAGCGCCGAACTGCGGCGACCAGCGGCTGTCCTCGGACGAAATCGTCGTGGCGGGATCAGCTAGGAAGTTCGTCAGATCCTGCTCGAAGTCGTCGTAACGCGCACCGATCCTGATCTGCAGCTGATCCGTCAGATCAATCTGATCCTGGAAGTAGAAGCCAAAGCCCTGGAGGACTTCGTTCCGGTTGGTGTTCGCACCGGCGTCTGGGTTGAGGTTCAGTCCGTACACGGGATTATCGACATCCAACAGCAAGAACGCGCCGCGCTCTTCTGGCGTGGCCTCTGCCGCCGGACGACCATCGCCGAGGAAGTCACCGCGAGGGCTTGGACGGAAGCGGTCGATGATTAGTGTGTTGTCGAACTCGTCATAATCCGCACCGAAAATCAGGCGGTGACGCACTTGGCCCGTCTGGAACTCACCGGCGAGTTCGCCGCGCAGCACGAAGTAGTCGGAGTCGAAATCACGCGAACGGAAGAAGCGCGAGATGGTCTGGCCGTCGCCGAAGAAGGTCTGGCGGGAGCCGAATTGCGGCTCGAACGCGTCGCCCTCAAGGCTCGTCTCTCGGTAGCCAAGGCCGCCGAGGAAGCTCCAGTTGCCCGATAGCTGCTGGGCCACTTCGAACTGGTGGCCGAGGACTTCCGTCTCAATCGGAACGGCCTCACCGACGAAGACATCGCGCGGTGAGAAACCGAAGTCGTCAGCGAAGACCACGCCGCGGTCGAACGGCAGCTCTTGGGCGGTGTACTCGAGCTCGTATGTCAGCTCGGTGTTGTCCGTCGCGTTCCAGGTGACGGAGGGGTAGAAACCCATCTTTTCGGTCTCGAATGGCTCCCGGAAGCTGCCTGCGTCTTCGTAGAAGCCGACAAGGCGGATGCCGATGCTTTCGTCAGCACCCAGAACAGTTTGGAAGTCACCTTCCGCGCGGTACTGGTCCCAGCTGCCGATCGTGCCGCGGACATAGCCGCCGGTCTCGAAATCAGGCCGCTTGGTGACCAAGTTGATGGTGCCGCCAGGCTCGCCCCGACCGAACAAGGCCGAACGCGGACCTTTGAGAACTTCGACAGCTTCGATGCCGACGATATCGCGGGGACCTCCAAAACCGCGGCCCGCATTGAAGCCGTTCACAAGAACGCCGCTGGGCAGGTTGATATCGCCCGAAAAGCCGCGGATCGAGAAGCTGTTCCACAGGCCGCCGAAGTTGTTCTGGCGAGCGACGGAAGCGCTGAGATCGAGCGCTTGGTTCAGGTCGAGGACGCCGACTTCGTAGAGAAGATCAGAATCAATCACCTGGTCGGACTGGGGCACTTCGAGGTCATCGAAATTGCCGACATAGGCGCGGCGACCCTCAACGAAGATTTCGTCTTCGATGACAGGCTGCGCCATCGCAGGCGCGAGGGTGAAAAGGGATGTGGTGAGTGCAGTGGCCTGCGCGAGCAGAGCGAGATTGCGTTTGGTCATGGTGACTCTCCGAAAGACCGACAACGGGAAAAAACAGGGGAACAGCCCAGCGCACGAACAAGAAGCGCCGACGCCCCCTCCAGAGCGATCGAACGCAACCCGTGCACTGTTTGCAGCCGCTATTGGGCGAGAGGCGGCCCGGTAGGCGGCGGCCAAACAGCCTCGATGTTCTGCTTGTGCTCCAAGCATCCAGGAGCGACAGACCGCTCAACCACCGATGGCACGGGGATGCCTGAACGATCCGACGGCGGGATCAGCGCGTGGTCCTCATCGCTGGCAAGAAGAAGTAGGCATGGGACGCCCTCGTGATCATGGTGGTCATCGCCATGTTCTGCCGCGTGGGCAGACGCATACAGCGTCCCCACGACAAACAGCAGCAACGCCCAAGCGCCCTGCTTTTTCAGCCGAATGACCCCAACCATGTGGTGCGCGGTAACACCCCTTAACCCTAACGACAATTGCCAGAAGCACGCATGCCGTTGCGGAAAAGGCGCATCCGCGCCGAGCGATCGAAGAAAGTAAAAAAGTCTGACCGACTTTTTGGCCGCTTCGCGCTTCTTCTTATAGGGACGCCTGCAGCCGTGGTTTCGCTGAGGCTTCGAGCGACCCAGCCAGGCCTTCGGCCTGAGCGAAGAAAACCCCCGGGCGCGGCAAGGGGAACACCGTGTCCTGCCTTCTCCGCTGGCGATGCGCTTGCTGGCTTGTTGTGTTACAATAAAGCTCTGACGCTCGCGAGCGGGGAAGGTGAACATCATGGCAGACGGCGAATTCTTCGGCGGAATCTCCAGCGAACAGGCCAGCGGCGCGCTCTCGCTCTCGTCGCAAAAGCACCTGATTTCTGCGATTCACACGGACCTCGTCGCTGTAGCTTCAGCTCTTCTTCGTCGAGGGGGAAGAAACGTGTCGTTGCACACCCACGATCTTGTTGGCGAAGCGGTCGTCCGTCTTCTCAGCTCTGAATCCATCGCGGTGAAGGACCGGGCGCACCTGCTAGCCCTCGTCGCACGAACGATGCGCCGTGTCCTGATTGACGAGGCCCGGGCGCGCCAGACGAAGAAGCGTGATGGCCAGATCATCACCCTCGTCACAAGCCACGGCGCCGACAGTCAGGCCGAGCGCGTTGACCTCCTCAGCTTGGATCATGCGCTGCGCCGCCTCAAAGCGATTGATCCGCAGCGCGCAATGCTCGTGGAGCTGCGCTATTTTGGCGGGATGAGCATCGACGACACAGCCGAGGCGATGGGAATCTCGCCCTCCTCCGTCCAGCGGTCTTGGAACACGGCGCGCACGTGGCTGCGCAGCGCGATGGCAGAGGACAAAGCCGATAGTGTCACCCACTGACGAGCAGGAGCGCGACGCCCTCCGCCTCCTCGACCTCGCCTATGATCAGCCTGCAGATGAACGGATTGCCTTCATCGGCGCACAAACGTCATTCTCGGAAGGTGTACGCCAACGTGCCCTCACGCTCCTCGCCGCAGAAACTGAAGAAGCCGAACTCGTCACCGGCGGCGCCCTGGTTGATGCCGGTGCTGGCACTGAACCTCCACAGCAGGTCGGTCCCTGGAAGATAGGCCCTCTGATTGGCAGAGGCGGTATGGGCGCGGTCTACAAAGCCGAACGCGTCACCGGAGACTTTGAGCAAACGGTCGCCGTCAAGTTCGTGGGCAGCGGCGCGAAGAATCCTCAGCTTACGGACCGACTGCGTGATGAACGTCGTCTCCTTGCTGGGCTCAATCATCCCAACATCTCGCAATTGATTGACGGCGGTGAGACTCCGGACGGCACGCCTTACCTTGTCACCGAGCTTGTGGAAGGACGTACGCTTCAGCACCTCGTGACCGAAGGCCCTTTGACCGTTTCAGAGCGTCTTGATGTATTCAAGGATGTCCTAAAGGGCATGACCTACGCCCACCAAAACGGTGTCGTCCACCGGGACCTGTCACCCGCAAACGTCCTGATACGGAACGATGGTGTTGTCAAAATCATCGACTTTGGCATCGCCAAATCCGTCGACGAAACCGAGGACAGAACGAGCAGACAAAGCGTCACGGAAGGCTTCACCGCACCAGAACGCGTCGCGGGCAAACCTTCCACCACCCTTGCCGATATCTACTCCCTCGGCGCGATCCTCCGGTGGATCACGAAGGACACCCACCATCGCCATCCCACTGATTTAGATGCTGTTGTCGCTAAAGCTACGGCCGAGGATCCAGCCGACCGCTACACCAGCGTCGACCTCCTGGCGCTTGACGTTGAACGCTACCGCACTGGCCATTCCGTACACGCCCATTCCCGCTATCTCGGGTATCGGTTCAAACGGTTCGCCGGCCGCCACCCGCTCTCGATCGCCAGCACCGCTGCCGTCAGCCTCCTCGCCGCAGGCGCGTTTATCGCGATGTCGATCCTCTACGTCAGGGCCGAGCAGGCGGAAGCCGACGCCTTGGCCCGCTTTGACTCCCTGAGAGAGCTGTCGCGAACCGTTCTTTTCGACGTCTATGACACCATTGAACGCATTCCGCTCACGGATGATGCACAGATTCTCGTTACCGACCTTGGCCGTCAGTATATTGAGGAATTGGAGAATGACCCCCGCGCACCGACGTCTCTCAACCACGAAATCGCTGCGGGTGCGATCCAGCTCGGCCATATCCTCGCCGATAGCAACAAAGACTTTTTCTTCTCGCCGGACGTTGCTGACGCCTACTGGACAGAGGCGGAAGAACGCCTCGACCAGCTCCTCGATCAGAACCCTGACGACCTGCGGGCGCTTGTAACTAAGGCGCAATTGATCCGTTGGCGGACACAAGCCGATCTCTTCGTTCGCGCTGACCGGACCGCCGCTTTAGAGAACTACGAAGCGGCCGATGCTCTCCTCAGCAGAGCACTCACCATTGATCCGCAGGACCGTGAAGCCCTGATCGCACACGCGGCGATTCAGTCGGCGAAAGCCACCACGCTCGATATCGCAGGCCAAGCCGAGGAAGCTCGAGCAGCAATCGAAGGTTCGATCAACACATTGATTGCACTGCCACAATCGCTCAAGGATAGGCGCGAGTTCGCGATGGCTCTGGCCAATCAACGTCGTACATTAGGCGGCATACTGATTGGGCAAGGCACGCCCGAGCAGGCTATTGACGTGCTCACCGACAGCCTCGCCGACATAGATCGTGCGGAAGCTGCCGCGTCGCCCGACAGGATGACGCGGCGCGCCCGTTCCATTGCCCATTGGCGGCGCGCCTATGCCAAGCTTCAGACGGGAGACTATGATGGAGCGGTGGATGATTACCAGCGTGCTATCACCATCACCAAGCGCCGACTGGCCATTGATCCGTCCAATGAGGATGCAGAGTACAATCGCGTGGCATGGTCGGCTGAACTAAGCCTCCCGCTGTCCGCATTGAAACGTTTTGAGGAAGCAAAAGCGGCCCTCGATCAAGCCGGCGCTTGGTACCTCAAGCGGTATGAAGACGCTCCGACCGATCCCCGCCGCATACGGACCATGCTGGTGCACAATGCGCAGCTCATGGAGCTTCACCGCGCTGCTGGGGACGATCAGGCACGATGTGAAGCGACGGCAGAGCTTGTTCGGTTTGCGGATGAAATGCGCGCCATCGATTCACTGAGTGCACAGGACGCAACAGCTATTGCTCCTTATGAAGAGGAGCTGGAGAAGTGCACGTAAGCCTCTGATATTAGGGCGTTACGCGGACGCCGATACGGACCTGACGACCAGGCGCTGGCAATCCCAATTGAGGCACTACGTCAGCGTCGGTGGCATTATCCACGCGAGTGTAAACCTCGAACCTGTCTGCTTTGTAGGAGACCTCAGCATCGAGGCTTGTTGCAGCATCAAGCCGAACTTCTTGACCATCATCGTTCAACGACAAGGCCTCTCCGCGACGCCGGACACTGAGCATTCCGCCAAATCTTGAGGGATCGCGATAGCGCAAGCTCGCGAACAGTGTGCTCTCCGGCGTCTCAAAAGTTGTCGCATCACCGGCGTCGAGATTGAGGACGTTGATCGTACTGTCGAAGAGGAGCCCAGGCGCAAGGCGGGCGGAGAGCGTCATGTCGGCACCGACGCTGTTGACGTCGCCTTGATTGATGCGTTGACGCCGCCTGCCATCAGGCGTTTCGATAATCCGTTGGCCGATCACATCGAAACGTTTCTCCACGAACGGCTCGACACTCAAGCGAATGTTCTCAGCAACCATCTGCAGACGGAAGGATGCTGACCACGACGTCTCTGGCTCAAGGTCTGGATTCACAGCAAACCGGTCCAACGCCTCGCCGAAGAGTTCACGTTGCGTCGGTAACCGCGCCAGTCTTGCCGCCGCGAAACGGACGTTCAGCAAGCGGCCGATAGATCGCGTTGAGCCCACTTGCCCGGTGAGGACGCTCAGCTCTGGCCCCGTTGGGCGCCCGCCCTGCTCGTCCGTGGCAAAACCTTCAAGCCGGAGTCCCGCATCGACAGACTGACGATCAGAAACGGCGCGATCGAACGCTGCCCACGTTGCGTAGGTCAGACGGCTAAACGCCTCTTCTGCATCGGAGTTTTGGCGCTCTTCATGACGCGCTTTGTTGAGCAAGAAGCCTGCCCTGACGTTGTCGGAGTGCCAATCGCTCTCGACACCGAACGCCCGTGTTCGTGATCGCTCGCTGGCGTCTTGGAGCGTGTACGTTGCATCGGTGAACTGATCAATTGATCGATCGGCTGCATGCAGCCACACCGCGGTTCTAACGCTCCCCGTGCGCACGGGGTGATCAAGTGATACGGCGGCGATCGCGCGCTGATCTTTCGGGACCCGCCAGAAACGCACTGAGGACTCATCAGGGTTCAGATGCCCTTCAGGTGCGACGCCGTAGTCGGCCGACGAAACAAGCGCCATAGCTGAGATGCGGCTTTGCCCCACTTTGCCGACAGCGCGTGCAAAGCCTGATGTCTGTTGTCTGTCTGTGTTTGTCCGTGTGCGCCCATCGCTTTGTGAAAACGGGAGTGATGACCCATCGCTGCGTGCGAAGCCGTCGCGCTGAACGTGGTCGATGGCGAAGAGCACCTCTGTCTCCCCTGCCGATACACCGGCCCGCGCGGCAGAACGTAGGAAGCCAAAGTCGCCAGCCTCTGCGACGACAGTACCCTGAGCATCTAGCGCTGTCTTAAGCTCCAGAAGACTACCCGAGCCAGCGGCGACATCGCCAAAGGGGGTGAGCTGAGCCTGGCTCGCTATGCTCGCTGGCAACAGGGCGAGATCGAGGCGTCCGTCCCAGGGGTCGGTGAGCGGAATGCCGTCGAGGGTGATCGCGGTTTCTCGTTCGCTCCGCCCGCGGAGGGTCACGAGCGTTTCGCCGCGCGAATTGGTGGAGAGGGCTGCGCCCGGAAGGACGGCGACGGCGTCGGCCACATCGCGCGGCCTGATCGTGGCGATGACCGCAGGCAAGGTTTCCTGGGGCGGCTCACCGCGGACCACAATTTCGTCCGCCGCCGATGGCTGAGCCATCGACGGCGTGACGAAAAGAACTGCAAAAGTGGCTGCGCAGCCTGCGCGCAACCTACTCTTTGTCAGGGATCGGTCCCCCCGCGACCCACGGTGCACCGGCGGCCATCAGCTCCGCTTCAAAGGCCGGAAGCTCTTTGTCACGCAGCGTGTTGATCTCGCGAACAGCCTCGTCGAGACCTTCCTCCGCCCACTGAACAAGCTTCTTGTGGGTTTCAGTCGGGCCGTAGGTGCTGCCGCTGACGCCGTACATCGCGGTGTAGAAGCGTCCGCTGATCGTCGGTTGCGTCCGCTCACCGATAGCGCTGCGCGCCGGGTTACCGCGCAACTCTTCGAGCAGTGCAGTGACCTTAGCGTTCATCGCATCCCATTTGTCGTGCATCTCCAGCGGTGCTGGGCTGCGCAACATAGCGGTTCGGAGAAGGCCGAGTTTATCCTCGACTTCACCCGCCGCAGACGTCGCCGCACTCATGCGTTTCTGCATGGCCGTCATTTTGCCCCAGAACGCCTCAAGTTCCGCCATCGACGCGCCTTCCAGAGCGCCTTTCCGCAGCATCTTCACTTTGAAGGGCTGTGCACTGACGAGTTCCTTCGTCTCACCGCCGTGGCGTTGAACGAGAGCAACGTTGTAGGTACCGGGAATGACAGGCATGCCGCTACCGATGCGTGAGCTTTCACGGTTCACCGCACCCATCGACGGCATAGAGAGATCCCAAGCCACACGGTGGATACCCTTGCTCGAGGAGACCGGCATACGGCGAATGATTGCGCCATCTTCGTCAGTGATGATCAGCATCGTCTCCGGCTTCGGCTCGTTCATTTCCTCCGTGATCGCATCAAAGCCAGGGAACGGGGTGTCTTTTCCCGCGCTCGCCAGCTTCTTCTCGGCCTTCATCCGCTTCGCCTTCTTCGTCTCTAGACCCTCTTTCAGGTAATAGGTGAAGACAGCACCGAAGGGCGGGTTCTCAGCGACATAGTAGCCGTCGCCTTGAGTGGCTCGACCGCCGCGACCCAGAGGACGCTCTTCTGAGTACCAAAGCGCATCGCGCCCGGTCCACAGCATGGCATTTTTCTCCAGCATCTCAGGCTCGATATCGCGGAGCGGTGAGATGTCATCGAGGACGTAGAAACCGCGCCCGAAGGTGGCCGCCACGAGGTCGTTCTCACGACGCTGGATCGTGATGTCCCGTAGACTGATCGTCGGCAGGCCAGCGCTCAGCTTGTGCCAGTGCATGCCAGCGTCGATCGACATGAACGCACCGAATTCAGTGGCTGCGAATAGCAGATCCTTGTCTTCATGGTCCTGAACGATACGCCAGACGAGGTGCTTCTCAGGCAGGGTATCGGCCATCGAGACCCAGGTCTGACCGCGGTCCGTCGACTTCAGCAGGTACGGCGCATAGTCGCCGAACTTGTGGTTATCGAGGGCGATATAGACCGTGTTCCGGTCGTGCAGGTCAGCGCGGATGTCGTTGACAAAGGCCGTGTCCGGAACACCGGGCAGCGCGCCCACTTCCATCTTGCGCCAATTCTCGCCGCCATCTTCCGTGATCTGAATGATGCCGTCATCGGTGCCCGCGTAGATTAGGTTCTCATCGAGCGGCGACTCGCCGAGCGAGGTGATCGTGTTGTACACGGACATTGCCAGGAAGTCCCAGCCAGCATCCCAGGACCATTTGCGGTCCATGACCTCAAGCTGCATCCGGTCTTCGTCACGGGTCAGGTCGCCAGAGATGGCCGTCCAGCTGTCACCGCGATCGTCCGAACGCCACACACGCTGCGATGCAAAGTAGATGCGCGAAGGCTCATGCGACGACACGAGGATTGGTGAGTCCCAGTTCCAACGCTCAATCGGCTCGCCCGGCTTGGCACGCGGTTTGATGTTGATACGCTCACCCGTGGTCCGGTCAACGCGAGCAAGGTTCCCCTGCTGCGACTGAGCGTACATGATGTCCGGGTTGCCCGGCTCCGTCGCTGACTGGTGGCCGTCGCCGCCGAGGGTGACGAACCAATCGCTGTTGCGGATGCCATTGACGTTCAGCGTCCGCGATGGGCCGCCTTGTGAGTTGTTGTCCTGGGTTCCGCCGTACACGTTGTAAAACGGCTCAGCGTCATCAACCGCAACTTTGTAGAACTGGGTGATCGGCAGGTTGTCGATAAACCGCCACGTGCCCATCGAGTCGTAGGACTCATAGATACCGCCATCAGACCCAAAGATCAGATAGTCGGGATCGTCAGGACGGAACGCCAGGGCGTGGTCGTCCACGTGCTTGGTGGAGTTGTTGATGTAGCGGAACGTCTTACCGTGGTCGTCCGACACTTGCGTGTTGTTCGACAGCAGGAAGATCTGACCTTCCTTATGCGGATTGGCGTAGAGCTCTTGGTAGTAGTGCGGGCCAGTCCCTTCGGCCACGGCATCGGACTGCTTCGTCCAGGAGGCGCCGCGGTTCTTGGTCATCCACACACCGCCCTCACGGCGATCAAGCTCGATCGCGGCGTAGACAGTGTCCGGGTCGTGCGGAGAAATCGCGAGGCCAATTTTGCCCATGTTGCCTGAAGGCAGACCGCTGGTCATCTCGTCCCAAGTCTCGCCGCCATCGCTCGTGACATAGAGCCCAGTTTCTGGGCCACCGCCGATATAGCTGGCGACGGTCCGGTGACGCTGCCACGTGGCGGCGTACATGCGGTTCGGGTCGCGGGGGTCGACGACCAGATCGGTCACGCCCGTCCACGGACCTTTCGAGAGAACCTTGCGCCAGTTTTTGCCGCCGTCCGTCGACTTATAAAGACCGCGCTCGCCGCCTTTCGACCAGAGCGGGCCTTGAGAAGCCACATAGATCGTATTCGGATCATCGGCGTGAATCACGATGCGTGAGATGTGCTCAGAGGCTTCGAGCCCCATGTGCTCCCAGCTCTGACCACCATCGCGTGAGCGGTAGACGCCATTACCGAAACCGTTATGGCGACCGCCATGGTTCTCACCCGTGCCAACCCATATCTCGTTGGGATCATGGGGGCTCAGCGTCACCTCGCCGATGGAATAGACATCTTTCTGGCTGTCGAAAACCGACTTCCAGGTGGTGCCAGCGTTTTCGGTCTTCCAGACGCCGCCGGAGCCAACGCCGACATACCATGTCGCCGGGTCGTCCTGGACGATCTCGATGTCCGCGATCCGGCCGCTCATGAAAGCGGGCCCGATCGAGCGCCATTTCATGCCCGACAGGACGCTCGCGTCGATATCGCTTTCGTGTCCGTCAAACGCCATTGCTGGCAGGGTTGCGCTCGCAGCCAGTGCTGCAGCAACCCATGCTGCGTTTCGAAGAATGATCATCCCCCAGGGCCCTCCAAGGTTTCGTCGATTATCGATGTACTGCTCCCTTATCACATAAGTGTCAAAGAGATGACGGCAGATCGCAGCCGAACCTGCTGATTTAGAGGTCAATTGTGCGCGATCATTGCGCGGT
>JBCCTF010000008.1:0-44058 GCA_039198765.1 Pseudomonadota bacterium | reverse complement strand
GGGTCCTCGGCGCCGCCATAAAACTGCTGGACGAACGGATCGGCATGGTAGCGCCGGGTTGCGTCGAGGTACTCCGTATACGACCCGCCTGTGGCGGTGATGCCGGTTCCTGCGAGCCACTCTGCGTGCAGTGCTTCCATGGTCTCCGCGCTATAACCGAGCACGGCCCAGTTGGAGCGCAGGAGGTAGCCAAAGCTCTCTTTGCCATCCACGCCGCTGACGGAAATCCAAAAGACGAGGTCAGGGTCTTGGGTGAGGGCAAGCGGTGCGATCCAGCCTGCACGGCTGATGCCCCACAGGCCAATATTATCCGCACCCGGTATATTCTGGCTTCGCAGAAATGCAGCTGCGGCGAGGACCTCGTCCGCGCTGCTCTCCACCGGTTGGTTGATGTCGAATGTGCCTTCGCTGAGCCCGTTCCCCGGCTTGTCCCAGACGAACGAGGCGAACCCTCGCAAGGCCAGGTTCCCGCGGAGGTCATAGTACCAGTTCTGCCGCACCACATCGGTCGACCCGTAGCCGTGCACGATGATCACCAACCCTTGCGTCTCGCGATCCGTTGGCACGTCGAGGAGGCCAACCAGTCTCGTACCATCGAAGTCAAAATCAACTTGGCTGGTCGTCATCGGCTGGGCCAGCGCGACGCCGAATTGGGCCAAGCCGAGGGTCAAACACAACAGAATCCACCGCATACGGACACACTCCTCACAACCCTGGATCACTTAACGCCGCTTAGGCAGACGAGGCAGAGAACACGACCGGCGGCTGAATTCTCGCGACGAACCACGCCAGTCTAGCTCAAAACCGGAAACACCGTTGTTGAACCCAGGATCAAGATCAGCACGGTGACGACGCTGAGGGCGAAGTTGCGCCTGCGGTGTTCAGGGTTGTCTTCAGGCTTCGAGAAAGCGAAGATCGCGACCGGGATAGCGGCGAGGTTCGTGACACTGACAAAGATCATGTAGGCCTGGGACGGGAAGATATCGTCCATGCCCACGCCGCCGCCAGCGAGCTGCTGCGCGATGAGCGGCAGGCCCACCGCAAGGTCGATGGAGATGACGATCCCCAGGAACGCCTTCGCCGCGTCCTCTGCTGTGTCGATCACCGCCGCGATCAGCCGCGTGGAGGCGCGGGTGAGGGCGAAGCCATACTCGCGGCCAGCGATCAAGCCGAGGAAGACCCACGTGGTCGACATCGGGATGTCTGACAGCTCTTTGAAAAAGAACAGGAGCGAGGCGTAGATGAAATCGACGATCGTCGCTGAGCGGATATCGATGACATTCGTCTTTGTACGGAGGATGCGCTGAACCGGTCCGCCCGCGTTAGCGAACGTGATCGCGAGGAAGAGGAGGATCACCCCCATCGCCGCAAAGCCCTGAACGGCGGTCAGCTCCCGCGGGAGGAAGACGAAGATGTTCGCGAAATCCTGGATCAGCCAGATCGACCAGAGATAACCGGTCGAGGCCCATTGCGTCGTGACCCAGTAGAGCGAGCGGCTGCGCGTGAAGGCGAGGGCGATGGCCGTCGCTTCAACCGCGAGTGAGATCGCGATGCCCGTCCACATGACGTTCATCTCTTCGATCGTGCCGAAGAGGTAGTACTGCGCCGCGAAGAATGCCGAGCCGACGACGGCGATCAGTCCATAGGGCACGAAGCTGTCGAGGGATGAGTTCTCGAACCACTTCTCAAGCGTGCGTCCGATGGCGAGCCACACCAGCAATCCTGTTGCGAACGCCACGGCATAGCCGATCACCGATTTCTCCAGCATCGACTCGAGGCCTGCGCCGGTGGCGAAGATCGTCAGCACCATGAACGATGTCGACACCGGAATGCCGAGCCGCGTGATCAGAACCAGCGCTAGGGGCGGCAGGGTGTGGTACCACTCAATTTGGATAGGCGGATACTTCGCTGTGTTGGCAAGGCGCCCGTAGGACGGGTCGCCGCCATTCATAACCCATCCGTAGGCGAATGTGGCGATCAGAATGGCGCCCGCGAATATGAAGAGCACGGTCCAGTGCAGGCGGCTGTTCGAGTTGATGAACGTGCCGAGGGTCTGCAGCGTGTCGTTGCCGACCACGGCATAGGCGGCGAACGTGAAGCCGACCAGCGCCCACAGCTCGATGCCAAAAAGGCTCAGCCCATCCATCCCCGAAGACTCCCAGCGCCCTTGCGCGCCCGGTCAGCGCTTAGAGAGCACCTGCGAACCTTTTGTGACAGATGCGCGCTTCTCTGCGGGCTTGGGCGCTTTGAGGAAGACGTAGAACGCGCCGCTGCCGCCGTGCTTCTGATGAGCGGGCCTGACGGAAGCGACCTCTCGGCCGAATGAACCTGCATCGACGGCTTCGAGGAATCGCTTCCGCAAGACGCCGCGGCCATGCTCGCTGTCCTTTGAGCCTTTGCCGGTGATGATGAGCAGCACACGGTGCCCCCGCGTGACGCAGCGGGTGATGAAGGCCAGGGTGGCGCGGTCGGCCTCCGTCTGCCGCATGCCGTGCAGGTCGAGGACGGCGTCGATGGTCAACCGGCCTCGCGCAACTGCTCGCGCGCGCCGGGGATCGCCCGCTTGGAACGGCGACGTCTTCGGCGGCGTGGCTAGAGGCTTGCGCAAGCCCTCGCTTGACAGTGGCGCGGGCAGGGCAAGGTCAGCGTCGGGCAGCGCAGGCATCTCGTCGGTCGTCACAGTCTTCCGGCCAGGCATCGGCGCGACGGTTTTCGCCACCTGGTTCCACAGGGACCGTTCTGGACCCGTCAGCTCGTGGGAACGCCGCTTCCTCATGACGAGGTTTGTGCCAAGAGCCGCGCCGCAGCTGATCGCGGCAGGAGGAGGGTCATCGTCGTTTCGAGCTTCAGCGCACCGGCGATCTCACCAGCCTCATCACCGCGCCCTACAAACAGGTCCGCCCGGCCGGAGCCTTTGATCGCGCCGCCCGTATCCTGAGCGATGTGCAGGCCCTGTCCGGTGATCCAAACCGGTGCACCGAGGGGAACCCAAAGCGGGTCCACGGCAATCGAGACATTCTCCGTAAGCGGAACACCCGCTGAGCCGATGGGTCCTTGCTGGTTGGCTGGGCCACGATCGGTGAAGTAGACGTAGGATGGGTTCGTCTGACGCACCCGTGCAGCTTCCTCCGTGGGCGCATCATTCAGCCAGTCGCGGATCGACTGCATCGTGACCTCTTCCAGAGCGAGGTAGCCTTCTTCGACCAGCGTCCGGCCGATGGCATGGTACTTGTGCCCGTTCTGCGCCGCGTAGCCGACGGCTTGGAACGTTCCGTCTATGTCGAGGATGCCTGAGCCCTGGATTTGTAGGAAGAACAGGTCGTCGGGGTGCATCCAAGCGATCACATCATCTTCGCTAGGCATCGAGGCTATGACCGCTGTTCGATCAGCATACGGAACGAGGCGACCGTTATGGACGCGCCCTGCAATCCGTTGGCCCTTCAGCTCATCACGAAACGCGCCGAGATCGACCATCACGAGATCGCCGGGCCGCGAGAGCACAGGGGCCGTGTGGATCAGGTCTTGCTCCGCCGAAGCTTCGAATACCGGCTCGAAATAGCCGGTGATCAGCGCTTCGCCGGTCTCCATTTTGAGAACGGCGAAATGCTCTTTCAGCCAGGCGCTGGCTGCATTGGGTGACGTCACAGCCTCAGCGGTCGCGCATATGTCCGCCCAATCCTCAGGCACAGTCTGCTCCGTCGCGCCGCTGAGGAGGCGAGGGCAGGTGCTCAGAAAAGCGGGCAGGGCGTCCAGAACTTCCGTTCCCGGAATATCGCCGAGCAGCGCATCAGAAAGCGGGGTGTACGGTGCAACTGCTTCGGACTCACCACCACACGCGGCGAGCGCAAAAAGCGTAACATAGAGAATTGGTCTTTGCACGGAGAAAGCCCCCATCGAGGCCGAGCCTCCGTCTTAATCGTTGGAACCTTGGGTCGCGACGAGCGTCCAGTTTGGATCGCGCGAACGCACCGGTCGCTCGAACACCCAGCGATCGACCACAGTGATCACTGTTTCTTCGCTGCCGTCCAGAACGTTGCCCTCGGCATCTTTGGTCGCCCGGACCTGTTCGGAGCGGAACGAGAGCTCGACCTCGAAGTTGTCGCCATCACGCTCAGACCGGACGACGTCAGGTGTCTCGACGCCGACAAAGGTCAGAGCCATCTGGTGGCCAGACGCCGTGCGCTGTTCGATGCCTGCTTGGAAGCTCTCCAGCACATCTTTGGCCACAAAGCCTTTGATGCTCTGCACGTCACCGATCGCATAGGCCTCAACGATCATCTCGTAGGCCGATGCAGCACCTTGCAGGAACTCTTTAGGTTCAAAGCCAGGATAGTCTTCGGCAATCACTTCTGCCCATTCAGGCAAAGGCTCACGACGAGCCGCAGGTTCGATGTCCGTAGGCGCCTGATCGTTCGCGGCTTCGCCAGCGGGAACAGGGCGCAGCACTGGGGCGCTCATGCTCCTCAGGTTCATGGCCGCCACGTGTGCCGAGCACGTTGAAGAGCCGATAGCTAAGAAACAGGGCCAAAGCGGCGAAAATGAGCAGCGTTAAATCCATGACGATCCTACAAGGGCGTTCAAATCGAACGTAGCGCTTAGCGCGCTTTCCTTACACACACATATATTCCCTGACGCCGGCTTCTAGGGGATGCGGCGCCGCAGGCGGAAAAAACGCCTGAATGTCTGGACAGGCCTAGGGGTTTCATGGCCGGATCGGAACCCCACCTTACGGCAAGATCACCTCAAAGGAGCCTGATGTGCCACTTTTGATCTTCGTTGCACTCATTCTGACGCCGATTGCGGAGATTTTCCTGCTCATTGAGGGGGCAAGCGTGATCGGCACGATCCCCGTGATTCTCCTGACCATCGGCACCGCGGCGCTGGGGACGTTCCTGATCAAGCGCCAGGGCCTCTCGGTGATGCAGACCGCCCAGCGGGAGATGGATGAGGGCCGCCCGCCGGTTCAGTCTGTCGTCGATGGTGTTGGCCTGCTGGTCGCAGCGCCGTTTCTTCTAACGCCAGGCTTCATCACCGATGGGGTCGGATTTCTCCTGCTGGTCCCAGCGGTCAGGCACGCTGCGGCGCGGGCGATTCTGCGGAAAATCCAGGCGATGAAAGACAGCGGCACAATCACAATCATCAAGCACTGACACCGCTTGCGGGCTTCCTGCGAGCCGTGTAGCCCCCGCAGCTCTTATTCACGCCTTATCGCGCTTGCCCGCAGGAGCTTCCATGTCCGACACACCTCAAGAGCCGGCTGCCGCCCCCGAAGGCGCGCCTTCCATGCGCCTCGTCACGCAGTACCTGAAGGACCTCTCGTTTGAGAGCCCGGCTGCACCGCAATCCCTCGCTGCCAATGCCGCTCAGCCGCAGATGGAAGTGTCCGTTGACGTCAACGCGCGTTCGATCGGCCAAGACCGCTATGAGGTGGAGCTGAGCTGCGCCGCCACCGCCCGCCGCGACGGCAACGTGATCTATGTCTGCGAAGTGAACTATGCAGGGCTCTTCCTGATCCAGAACGTCCCAGAGGACCGAATGGAGCCGATCCTGCTCGTCGACGGCCCGCACCTTCTGTTCCCGTTCGTTCGGCAGATCGTGGCTCAGTCCACCCGCGACGGCGGTTTCATGCCGCTCCTCCTCGAGCCCCTCGACTTCATCGGCATGTACCAACAGCAAAAGGCCCAGCAGGTCCCCTCAGCGGCACCGACTGAGCTGTCGTAAGACGCCCACAAAAAAAGTCAGGCCGTTGTGCCCACGAGGTCCCAGCAGTGATTCTCAAGCGAATAGGGGCGGGGAGCGACTCAGCAACCGCTAATCTGCTTCGCGAGTCAAGGAAAAAAACTTGTAGAACTCCTCTGAATCGCGTATATCCTCTTTAGCAGGCCACTGCACGTCGAAAATCCTAGTGATGTTAGGAGAACGTAAACGGTGCGGACAAAGGGCAGTAATGCACCTCGTTCGTAAGGAAGCGTAGCTCGGCGGGGTTTGCCTCAATGAGCGTAGATGTGTGGGGCCTGCTATCCTCTGGGCCTTGGGCGCATGTTCCAAATGCCAAATCTGTGGATGTTCCTCGGGCTATCGAGGTCGAAAGTATTAAGCCCTGATTTTTCGAGCACTGTCTTTGCGATTTCCCGCTTTGCGGCTCGTGTCTTCGGCAGTTTATGTTTGCCGTTTCTCGCTGCGCAAACAGCGCCTAAGATCACGTCATTCATCTGCAGAATGTCGTCAAGCTTTGAATCCCACGGGACCAACTGTTTTAGAGGCTGGTGTTTGTATCCAAAGTCTCGTGCGGCGGCGGCATTCAGCATGTTCTTAAGTTCAATAAGAGATGTGCTGCTGTTTCTCTTGTCAACGCAAATAGCTAGCGATTTTTCGCAGTCTTGACCGCACAACTTTATAAATTTATGCAAAGCGAGTTGGTAGTAAAGCTTTGATAGGCCGACATCTGAGTCACCCCCATTATAGACATTATGGTTCCATTGATGGCTATCAAATATGATCGCGTTGAAGTGTACTGCATCAGTAGAGTTAAGTGCGAAAAAGTAGTCAACTAGCTCTTGATATTCGCTGAGCTTCTGGTTGCTTATTTTCGACCACTTAAGTTCTGCCTTCATGTTAGCGTTTTGGCGGTAGTCAGCAATCGCCGCGTGCACCTCGTCGATGTTGTTGCGATGTATTGAAATGCCGCCCACAACCGTGAACCGGTCATTTGAGATGCCGGCTTCGTCAGCAAAAAATACATAGTCTTGAGGCGGGCGGAAACTGGGCATAACTTATCAGTAATACCTGGATTCGCATTCAGGAAAAAGCGGACAAAAAAGCCCCGCGCAGGCGACTGCGCGGGGCTTTTTTTGTGTTCTGAATTCGAAGGATCAGTCCTCGAAGGGGATGTCCTTGATGTTCTTGCTCTTGTTCAGGATCGCGCAGAGGAGCTTGTCCCGTGGGATGATCCGTGCGGCTTCTTCAGCTTCTTTGAAGCCGGTCTCGCCAGCAGCGGTCACGAGAACCACACCGTCGAGCTGAGGCATGATGGTCATCACGTCGTCCGATCCCAGGACCGGCGGCAGGTTGCAGATCACCACCGTCTCAGGCGCGACGCTGCGGAAAGCATTGAGGCCTTGCTTGAGGCGACCCGATGCGAGGAGTTCAGCCGACTGCGACGTGCCGCGATCCGAGAGGAACAGCAGCAGGTTCGTGTCAGCAACGCGCGTCAGGTAATCCTCCGACCGGCCTTCGCCCCGGAAGAAGCTGATGCCAGAGCGGAAGTCGCGGGCATCGAGGTAACCCCCGAGAAGCGGACGCTGCAGGTTCAGGTCAGCGAGGACCACCGTCTGCTCGGTACGGCGCGCACAGGCGCGGGCGAGGTGGATCGATGAGACCGTCTTACCATTGCGGGCGCTCGGCGAGGTGATGCCGACCACTTGACCACCGCGATCTTTGATCGACTGCAGGACCTGGGTTCGGACGATGCGGAACGCAGCATCGAAGGTCGAACGTTGGTCCGGGCCGATCCCGAAGCGATCTTCGAAGCGAGCGAAGTCAGCGTCGCTGGGCGCGAAACGCGACAGGTCACCTGCTTGGAAGTCACCGGCACGGCGACCACGGCGTTCGCCGCCAGCTTGGCGCGGCTGCGGCTCATGCACGGGCGGAATGGTCTCAGCCTGCGGAGGCACTTCAGCTTGGGGCGGCACGTCAGCTTGGGCGGCCGGTTGAGGTTCAACCTTTACCTTAGCGAGGGCACGTTCGAGCGGGCTTGGGGCTACCTCGTTATCACTCATGATGAGGCCCTTTCCGTAAGAAGACGAAGAGTGTGGTGGATGCTGATCATCGGATCAGCACCACGTAGGTGACGGCGGCGAGGACCAGCAGGAGGAACCCTGTGAGGATCACCAGGCCGACGAGGAGGTTGCGGCGGAACTTACGCTCTTCGCCATCGACGATCTCAGGCACTTCGATCACGGGCAGGCCGGGGACCACCTGGGCAAGCTGGCGCTTGCTGTCGATACGAGGGGCAAGGAACACCGGAAGGATACCGAGGGCACCAGCCAGGCCGCCAGCAACAGCGGTCAGGAGAAGAGCCGCACGCGGCTTGTCCGGCGACGTCGGAAGGTCAGGCAGGACCGGCGGGTCAAGGATGAGCACGCGCTCGGCACGCTGTTGCTCTTCCAGGCTCTCCGTCCGCTCAGCTTGCGCGCGGTCCTCTTGGGTCCGGGACAGAAGGCCAGCCAGACGCTCTTGCTCAGCTTCCAGCGTCTCCAGCTGCGCGGTCACCGCCGGTGCCAGCTCAAGACGGGCTTCAGCTTCCGCGAGGTCTTCGCGATAGGAGACGAGACGCTGATTGAACGCCTGCAGGCGGCTGACGAGCGAGGTTTGCTCAGCTTCATACTGCAGCTGCGGCAGGCTTTTCTCAGCTCCGATGGCTTGGACTTTGACGATACGCTGGTCCAGCTCGTTGCGGCGACGGCGAAGGTCGCTCGCTTCGCCTGCGTTCAAGCGGTCGTTGGCGAGGCGCAGATTGATCGATTTGATCGCCTCTGTAGCACGTTCAACAAACGCATCCGGATCGAGGTTCTCTTCGAGGACAAGGATCTCTTCTTCCAGGACGACCATGTCCGGGTGGTTCGATGTGTAACGACGCGACAGAGCAACATAGTCACGACGTTTGTCGCGCAGCTCTTGGAACTCGAGGTCGCTGCGCTCGCTCGCCGACAGAATCAGCGGCTGCTGCATACGGAGCAGGTCGAGTTGTTGGTTCGTATTGTCGATCCGCTCTTCCTGGTCTTCGATCTGCTCGTTCAGACGACGGATTGTCTCTTGGTTGAAGGCGATCGTCTCCGGGTTCACGCCGGGGTTCTGACGACGCACTTCCGAAATCTGGTTTTGGATGTCAGCGATCTGACGGCGGAGCGCTTGCTCCTCGCTCCGCATGAAGTCGGCGGTACCTTCAGCTGCTTCGATCCGTGCTTCCACGTTCTGGGCGAGGAAGTCCGTCACCAGCTGGTTGGCAACGCGGTAGGCGACTTGTGGGTTGTCGTGGACGAAGCCGATCTCGAAGGTGATCGTGCTCGGCTCATCACGGCGGCGACCGCGTCGGTTGCCATCGATGCGGTTGATGCTGATCTGGATGTCGTCGCGGACGGCTTCGATGCGCTGTGAGAAGGCTACGTCGCTATCGCGGTCGATCAGGTCGAACCGGTCCGACAATTCGAGGATGTTCTCGCGCGAGCGAACCGTCGCTTTGATCGTCTCCAGACGGTCTTCGGCGTATGCCCGGATCGCAGAGGGAACCAAGTCTTCCGAGATCTGTTGGTTCTCAACGATGAGAAGCGCTTTCGAATGGTAGCGTGCAGGGACCAAGCCCAGCGCGACCAGCGAAACAATCATGAGGACGACAAACGGGATCAGAATCCAGAAGAAGCGGCGCAGGCCGATCCTCAGTAGGTCTGTGATGTCGTAGCGTTCCATGCGAACCTCTTAACCCTTACGCGCGCACCAGTCCGCGCTGAACCGTTTGGAAGCAAGCTTCGTGCCGTTCGTCTTACCGGTGCGTTTGAACCCCAAGTTGTCTGTGGCCGATCCAGTTCCCGCGGTCCAGCGCATTCTTGCGATGCGCAATTTCGCTCACAGTTCCCAAATCGATACACTCTAAGCGTGTTACGCCCATTAAGTTGCAAATTCACGTACAGGTCCAGTGACAACCACAGGACTGGTTCGTTTCGGCACGAAAAAAACCCGCGCAGAGCTTGTGCTCGCGCGGGGTCTTTTTGAAATTGTTGTTGTTCTAGAGTGGGTTAGTCCACGAAGCGAACGCTACCGCCACTCGACTTATCCGTGCGTCGGTCGTCGGGATTGCCGCGCACGCGAACGGCGCCGCCTGACGATGCGTCTGCGCGGACGCTGTCGGAGGCCGTAACGTTGACGTCGGCTCCACTCGAAACGTCGGCGCGAACGTCGTCGCATTCGAGGTCGAACGCATCAACGCTGGCGCCCGATGACGCTTCAGCGCGGAGGGTGCTGCAGGTCCCTTCGGCTTCGATTCCGGCGCCCGAGCTGGCGTCCAGGGTCACCTCGCCACCCTCGATGCCGCTGATTTCAAGGTCTGCGCCTGCCGATGCGCCGCCGCCGCGGAGCTCAGGCATGGTCACCGTGTATTCGTAAGTTGCGCCGCGGCCGAGGTTCAGGACCATGCCTCGCTGGCTTTTCCGGCCAAGGATGAGGGTGTCGCCTTTGACCTCGACCCGCGCGCGCTCAACGTCACCGTCCGTTTCAAGGGTGATCGAGAAGGCATCGCCGACCTCAACAATCACATCGACGCCCGACGTCGCCTTGACGCTATCAAAGCCGGTGAAGTCGTAAGTGACTGTCTCCGCTACTGCGATTGAGGTGGAAAGGGCCGCCGCAGCGACTGTTGCCGAAAGGAATTGGGTTGCGCCCATGCGTGCCTCCATTGCTTATCGTTTAACAACAATGGGAAGCCGGACAGCCTGTCGCAACGAGCCTAAACATTGCCATTCTGTCATAATGCAGCCTTTTCTGTAGGGTGCTGTTTCGCACTGCCGAACACACTTGTGCTTCTGGCGGTGCTGCCAAAAAGAGGAAAGTCGCGCTTTCGGGTGTGAAATGACAGGGTCTCACCGCAGACGAGAGCGGAACTTTCTGCCAAACACGCAAGGAAAAACGCCCTCGGAGACGTTCAGATGGATGGTTTTACCCACGCAGGTCCTCCCATGACAAAGGCAGACGATCAGCGCGGCTTCCGCGTTCCCGCACCTCCGGCGCGTCCCGAAGAGACGCCGGACTTCAGTGGCCTCGATTTCGGCGCACCGGGCCAGCTACCTCTGGTGGACGCCGAGGCCGATGTTTCGGCATTCGCTCCGTTCCAGCACGGCTTGCTCTGTGTCCTCGATAATGACGGTCAGGCGCAGGGCGACTGGGCCAGCCTGGTCACCACAGAGGAATGCGTCGCTGGCCTGAAAGAAATGATCCGCACCCGTGCCTTTGATGCGCGGATGATGCGCGCCCAGCGCCAGGGTAAGACCAGCTTCTACATGCAGTGCCTGGGCGAAGAAGCGATCGCCGTCGGTATGGGGCTTGCGACTAACGCGACCGACATGCACTTCCCCACGTACCGTCAGCAGGGCCTCCTTTTCGTCCGGGGTATCGAGCCCGAGACGCTGATGAACCAGATCTACTCCAACAAGAACGACCCGCTGGAAGGGCGCCAGCTGCCGGTTCTCTACTCTTTCCGCGACGCAGGCTTCTTCACCATCTCAGGCAACCTCGCGACCCAGTGGATTCAGGCGGTCGGCTGGGGCATGGCCTCCGCGATGCGGGGAGACGACAAGGTCTCCGTCGCGTGGATCGGCGATGGCGCCACCGCAGAAGGGGACTGGCACCAGGGGAACCTGTTCGCTGCCGTATACAGAGCAAAGACAATCCTCTGTGTGGTGAACAATCAGTGGGCGATCTCGACCACCAACGCTTTCGCTGGTGCTGATCTCAATACGTTCGCTGCGCGGATGGGCTCCTATGGGATGCCCGCTCTCCGGGTCGACGGTAACGACTTCCTCGCCGTCCTCGCGGCCTCGCGCCTGGCTGAGCAGCGCGCGCGGTCGGGCCTCGGCACCATAGCGATTGAGTTCCTCACTTATCGCAGCGGCGCGCACTCTACCTCGGACGATCCGACCAAGTACCGCGCCAGAGAGGAGAACATCGCGTGGCCGCTGGGCGATCCGATCCTCCGGCTGGAGAAACACCTCAAAGCCATCGGCGCGATGACGGAAGCGGAGATCGAAGCTCTGCATACGGAAGCTGAAGTGGAAATGCGCGAGGCCGAGAACCGCGCAGAAGCCAACGGCCTCGTCCACGCGGGGCAGGGCGCCGAAGGCCGCAAAATGTTCGAACAGGTCTACGAGGAGATGCCCCAACGTCTCGTCGAGCAGTGCAAAGAGGCAGGGTACTGATCATGTCCGAAACCCTCAGCAACACCCAAACCATGAACATGATCGAGGCCATCCGCGACGCCCACGATGTGGGGATGGAGCGCGATGATGACATCGTCGTGTTCGGCGAAGACGTCGGCTATTTCGGCGGCGTGTTCCGCTGCACCCACGGCCTGCAAGAGAAGTACGGTGCGAACCGCTGCTTCGACGCCCCCATCGCTGAAGGCGGCATCGTTGGCGCAGCCATCGGCATGGCAGCCTACGGCTTGCGCCCAGTTGTGGAAATTCAGTTTGCTGACTATATCACACCGGCCTACGACCAGATCAGTCAAGAGCTGTCGCGCATCCGTTACCGTTCCAACGGCCAGTTCACGTGCCCTATTGTGGTCCGTACACCGACGGGCGGTGGGATCTATGGCGGACAGACCCACTCCCAGTCGCCTGAAGCGATCTTCACCCACGTCTCCGGACTGCAGGTGGTCATCCCCTCGAACCCGTACGATGCCAAGGGCCTGCTGCTCGCCTCGATGGAAAGCCCGGACCCGGTCATTTTCTTGGAGCCCAAGCGGCTCTACAATGGCCCGTTCGAGGGCTATCACGACCGTGCACTGAAGGGTTGGAAAGACCACGAGGACGGGCAGGTCCCCGCCGGCCACTACACGATCGAAATCGGCAAAGCGAAAACCTGCCGCGCAGGCGACGCGGTCACCGTCCTGGCCTATGGCAACATGGTCCACGTCTGCCTCGCCGCGGTCGAGGAGTCAGGCATCAACGCCGAAGTCATCGACCTCCGCTCACTCCTCCCGCTGGATCTCGACGCCATCGAAGAGAGCGTGAAGAAGACCGGCCGCTGCGTCATCGTCCATGAGGCGACCAAAACGTGCGGGTACGGAGCAGAACTGATGTCTCTCGTCCAAGAGCGCTGCTTCTACCACCTCGAAGCGCCCATCGCGCGGGTCACCGGCTGGGACACGCCGTACCCCCACGCCCAGGAGTGGATCTATTTCCCAGGCCCAGCGCGCGTGGCGGAGGCTTTGAAGAAAACGGTGGAGGCCGTCTGATGAAACACTCAACCAGTGTTGCGA
Source organism: Pseudomonadota bacterium (assembly GCA_039198765.1). Taxonomy (GTDB): domain Bacteria; phylum Pseudomonadota; class Alphaproteobacteria; order Caulobacterales; family Parvularculaceae; genus Parvularcula. Next base: position 31,031 of record JBCCTF010000008.1, on the reverse strand, counting down.
TCGCTTTTCTCCTCGGCATTGCAGGCACCATCGCGGTGATCATTGTCGGCGACTATCTCGGCATTATTGATCTTATTGACACGAGTGAGCCGCCGCTGCCGTTGTTCATCGCTATCTTGATGTGCCTGACGATGGTTATTGTGCTGAGAAAAAAAGCAAAGAGCGACGGCGAATAGCTTCGCCGGTTCTTCAGGCATCTGTGTGCTGATTTCATAAGGAAATGGACGCGTCCCGATGACCATCCATACGATCAAACTTCCCGACGTTGGCGAAGGCGTGACCGAGGCAGAATTCGTCGAGCTCCACGTCGCTGTGGGCGACATTGTCGAGCCTGATCAGAACCTTGCGGACGTGATGACTGACAAGGCCACGGTCGAAGTGCCCAGCCCCCGCAAAGGAAAGGTCGTCTGGATTGGCGCAGAGCCCGGCGAAGTCATTGCCGTTGGCGCAGAGATCATGAAGCTCGAACTCGAAGACGCCGCGGGTGAGACAGCGGCAGAGCCGGTTGCCAACCCCATGGAGATGGTGGCCGATGCCGAGACGCCCGCCCCTGAAGCATCGAGCGATGAACAGTCCGAGTACGTCATTAAGCTGCCGGACGTTGGCGAAGGAGTCACGGAAGCTGAATTCGTCGAGCTCCACGTCGCCGTTGGCGACAGTGTCGAAGCTGACCAAAACCTCGCCGATGTGATGACCGACAAAGCGAGCGTGGAGATCCCAAGTCCGCGCGCTGGTACTGTCACGTGGATCGGTGCTCAACCTGGCCAGGTCGTCGCTGTCGGATCCGAGATCATCAAACTCTCGGTAAGCGGAGGAGCAGGATCCACCCCTGAGCCCAAAGCCCCCGAACCGAGCGCCTCAAAACCTGTTCAACCGGCACCTAAGGGAGAGGCTGCGCCTGTGCCCCAACGCAGGACGAACGAGAAAGTCCTTGCAGCGCCTGCCGTCCGTGCTCGGGCTATCACCAAGGGCATCGATCTTGCCCAGGTCACGGGTTCAGGTCCCGAGGGCCGTGTGACCCACGACGACCTCGATCGTTTTGATCGCGGGGAGGCGGCTCCCGTCGCGGCGCGTGCTGCGAAACGGACGGACACGGAAGAGATCAAGATCATCGGTCTCCGGCGGAAAATCGCTGAGAAGATGCAGGCCGCGAAACGTCACATCCCCCACATCACCTACGTGGATGAAGTGGACATGACGGCACTGGAAGAGCTGCGCCAGCACATGAATGCCAAGCGCCGCGCGGACCAGCCGAAGCTGACAGTGCTGCCGTTCATTGCCAAGGGAATCATCCGTGCACTGGAAGATTTCCCGCAGATGAATGCGCACTATGACGACGAGGCCGGCATCGTTACCCGCTTCGGAGCGGCGCATATCGGTATTGCAACGCAGACAGATCAAGGGCTGATGGTCCCCGTGATGCGCCATGCGGAGGCCCTCTCCGTTTGGGATATGGCCAGCGAAATCAGCCGTTTGTCCCTCGCTGCACGAGATGGATCGGCGAAGCGTGAAGAGCTTTCAGGCTCGTCGCTGACGATAACCTCCCTCGGCCCGCTCGGCGGTGTGACGACCACGCCGATCATCAACCGGCCCGAAGTCGCGATCGTAGGTCCGAACAAAATCCAAACGCTGCCCCGCTTCAACGCGAACGGTCAGGTCGAGGCCCGCAAGATCATGAACCTGTCATCCAGCTTCGATCACCGGATCATCGACGGCTACGAAGCGGCGGAGTTCGTGCAGCGGATCAAAGGCTACCTTGAGTTTCCAGCAACGCTGTTCATCGAATAGCGCCTTCGCCAATCATTTGTGTGCGTCGTAGCCGTAGGCTTCGTAGTCTGGCCCGAATGCTAGGATCAGATCGCGATGCGCTTCGGGGTACGCTGCAATCGTCTGTGTGGTGATCTTCGGCTGACGGCCAGGACGGGGCATGGTGACGCCCTCGTTCATGATTTCGTCGATCGTCGGTGCCTCGGCATCGATCTTCTTCACGTAGTGCTGTGACGTCCCTAAATCGATGATTTGCTCTGGTGTTGATGGAACTAGCCCCAGTGCTTTTTCGACGCCTGGGATGTCTGCTTCAGCGCCCTCAAGCTTGATAATATGCTCAATGCCGCGCGGGAGACTGTCTTCGTATAGGTTTTTCTGTCGCGCTTCATGGCCATCGATCCGCCGGTGATCGACCTGCGCAGCCCAAGCGAGGAACTCGCTGAAAGAGAGACGCATGTCCGCCGTGAAAGGTTTGTTCGCCTGCTGAGCGATCTTCCGACGGATGCTCGTCCGGTGATCGCGCGGGTCGGCGGTTGCGCGGGCATCGTGAAGGGCGAGGTAGCTCGAGAACGCCCGAGCGCCAGGGTCGCGGACAAGTTTTACGGCCGGCTTCTCGCGGACCGCGCGCTTCAGGCCAGCGAAATAGCCATTTGCTTTCAGGAAGATGTCCTGCTCATAGCGGTGAGCGAAGGGGTCATACGCGCGTGCTTTCTCCAGCAGCCCAGCGTGGTGAAAAAACCACGTAGCGCCCATGGTAGAGCCTGCACGCTGCGAAGTGATCAGCACAAAAGGCACGTCTGGATGCCAAAGCGGCACCCGTTGATGCTCGCGAAAGCCCGTATGCGGAAAGATCGACCGCCACCAGACGGACAAGGCAATCCGGTCGCGATCATTGATCTTTAGGAGCCGGGAGAGGTCACCGGTCAGGGTGGGCAAGGGTGCGTCCTAGGCCGTCTGCTTGAACAGCTCACGGCCGATCAGCATACGGCGAATTTCGCTGGTCCCCGCGCCGATCTCATAGAGCTTTGCATCGCGGAGGAGGCGACCTGTCGGGTATTCGTTGATGTAGCCGTTACCACCGAGGATTTGGATCGCATCGAGCGCCACCTGTGTCGCCTTTTCCGCCGCATACAGAATGCATCCGGCAGCGTCCTGGCGCGTGGTCTCACCACGGTCACACGCGGCGTTAACCGCGTAGACGTATGAGCGGCACGCGTTCATCGATGTGTACATATCGGCGATCTTGCCCTGGATAAGCTGAAATTCGCCAATGGCTTGGCCAAATTGCTTGCGCTCATGCACATACGGCATAACCACGTCCATGGCCGCGCGCATGATGCCGAGGGAGCCAGCGGCGAGCACCGCGCGCTCATAGTCGAGGCCACTCATCAGCACACGGACGCCTTCACCGACGCCGCCCATCACGTTCTCTTCAGGGACTTCGCAATCTTCAAACACCAGCTCACAGGTGTTCGACCCGCGCATGCCCAGCTTGTCGAGCTTCTGCGCCGTGGAGAACCCTTTGAAGTCCTTCTCCACCAAGAACGCGGTGATGCCCCGCGGCCCGGCGTCCATGTCTGTCTTGGCATAGATGACCAAAGTGTCCGCATTCGGACCATTGGTGATCCACATTTTGTTGCCGTTCAGGACGTAGTGGTCGCCCTTCTTCTCCGCCCGCAGGCGCATGGACACCACGTCGGAGCCTGAACCAGGCTCTGACATCGCCAGCGCACCCACATGCTCGCCCGAAATCAGCCCGGGCAAATACTTCGCACGCTGAGCATCGTTTCCGTTCAGGGCAATCTGGTTCACACACAGGTTCGAGTGCGCACCGTAGGAGAGGCCGATCGACGCCGACCCGCGGCTGATCTCCTCCATCACCACGGCGTGGGCGAGGTAGCCCATCCCCGCACCGCCGTGCTCCTCCGGCACCGTCACGCCGAGGACGCCGAGGTCCCCCAGCTCGCGCCACAGGTGGGCGGGAAAATCGTTCTTCTCGTCGGTCTCCGCCGCGATCGGCGCGATACGCTCGTCAACGAAGCGCGCCACCATGGAGCGCACTTCCTCGATCTCGTCAGGCAGCCCAAAACTCATACCCTGAAAGCTGTTCTGCAACATGGCGCAGGTCCTCCTCGAAGCGGCAACGGCCGTTTTTCTACCGTTTGCGCGCTCAGAACAGGGCGCGCAACCGCCGAGGACGATTTGTCAGGATCGTTCAGACGCTCTCGTTTTGCAGCAATTCTAGCTGTATCCGGTCCACTCTGACGGCTGAAAATTGTTGAATCAGCGTCGCGACTGCGAGCACCCGGTCGTCGCGGGGAACCATGATGACCTGCCCCTTGATGTGCCAGTCGCCCACTTTGGTGATGTAGACGGCCACGACACCGGAGAGGCCCTCCTCAGTGAACTCAAGCCCAGCACCGCTCGTTCCTTTGACGAGCGTTCGCGTGGACGGGTCGCCTTGGACCTGTGCCACAGCGATCTCCGTGGGTACGGCCGACGGCAGCCTTTCCTGCAGCAGCAGCACCGAACCGCGGACATGAAGGGCCGCCGTCATCTCCGGCCACTTCGTTGCGCGGAGGGAGAAGCTGATGAGGCCTTGTTCAGCGCGGTATTCGCACTCCACATCGCCGTCCTCCTCTTCGTAGCTCCGAACGTCCGTGAGGACGAGGTCAGAGAGGTTCAGCCCCTCGATGTTGAACGACCACCGGTCGGGACAGCGCAGGCCGCTCGCCACGTGGGTAAGGCCCTCGCTATCGCGGGTGAACCCGCGCACCTGCTGCGGAACTTGGTTGAACGCGACGTCGACAGGAAGAGCGTCCAGCCCCGTAACGGTATGGTGATGTGCCATCGCCCTGATCGACGGCGGAAAGGGCTCTGCAAACAGAGGGTTGAACGTCTCTGCCATCGAAACGCGGATGCCAGTGACCTCTGGCAGGTCGCCGGCCATCCGCACCACATGATCAGCCACCGCGTACGTCCGCATCGGCTCCGCCTGCTCAACCGAGGCGCACCCAGCCGCTACCAAACCTAAAGCCGCCCAAATTGCCCGCATGTGTTTTCTCCCAGAAGAAGCCTGAGGGTGGCGGAGAGTGGCGCGCTGATCAACCAACAGAAACCGCGGGGTTTTCCCCTGGTCTGAGGATCAACGCATGCTGCTATTAAAGGAGATGCTGATCCACCGACTCCATCGCTTCGTCATGTGCAAAGTCAACGGTCGCCTCAAGGGCTTCATTCCGCACGGGAGACGTGAGGTACGTCACGACGTCCCAGTCACCGACAGCCGCAAAATAGATCAGAACATACGCGGTCTGACCGTCCTCGTCGGTGTAGCGCACCCCCGCTTCCCGATCGTAGCTGACCAACGTCTTGGGGGCCGGATCATCTGACAAAGAGAACGATACCGCGCTTGGCAGCCGGAACCGCTCAGCATCAGGCAGTTCGAGAAGCTCTGCGATGCGGGCATCGAACCGCTCCCTCGCCGTGCTCTCGTCCGCGATCTTGATCGCTTCCCGCGAGACTGCGGCGTCCTTCACGCTGGTCGAGAACGTGCACGACGCGTGGGTCCCTTCGGCATTGAGATCTTCAGCGGACGCGAGCCTGAGGGTCGCCTCTCCGCCTGCAAAAGGCGAGTTAAAGGTCAGCCTCTCTGCGCAAACGAGACCGCTCATCCGATGCCGCGTTCCATCGCGCCTTAATCTGAACGTTGAAGGCACGGGGTTATCCAGCGAGACAAGAACCCGGACTGCGCCATCAGCCTCAGCGCCTTCTTCCAGTTCCCGCGGATCGCTCGCCAAGTTCCGCGGAAGGAGCGGCGTCCATGTCTCTGGTGGTGTGACGGCGGCAAGTTCTTGCGCATCGTCGTCGATAGCGGTCATCCGCTCACTGTCGACCTCAACAGAGGCGCACCCAACCGCCACCAAACCGAACGCCACCCAAACTGCCCGCATGTTGATCCTCCATGTTGGCAAGGACGGTGGAGGATTGGCGGGGATGGATCAATGGAACCTAGTGCGGTTTGTATGTAGGGTTCTAAGCCCCGCATTTCTTTTCCGCGGCTTCCCATGACGTTGGGCGCTTGACACCCGCGGGAAGCAGCGTCCCCTCATTGCCGCGGGTATCGGCTAGCAATCGGCGCCATTCAGCTGCATCGTTCGGACGGGGTTCGGAAACCAGAAGTACTGCATCTCTCAAGTCAGCATCTTCGAATTCGACGTCAGTGAGCTTCGCGTTGACGAAGACAGCCCCGCGAAGGTCTGCTCCGTCGAAATCCACGCCGTCGAGATGAGCATCAGTGAAATTGGCGCCCGGCGCGTGCGCATCAACCAAGCCGGTAGTCACTAATGCGGATCCTGTAAGATCGGCATTCTTCAAGTTACTGAAGCGCATGACGGCGAGCACCAGAATTGTGGATCGGAGGTTTGCCTCCTCGAGAATAACCCCATACGCGAAGGCGTTGTCGAGGTTTGCACCTTCAAGATTTAGTCCCCTCAAATCGGCATCGCATAGGCGCGGTGTAGCGCGTCGGTTGGCTTTTCGGAAAGCGTTCCACTCCTCAACGCTCCGCTTGAGCATCGCGACCTGTTCTTCGTCCGCCATCCCGCCCGCTCCACAGCCGCTAGCTGTTGCCGAGCTTAGAGAGATCGGGCATTCCGCGTCAAAACGCTAAACAGAGGAAACGCCGGTGCCTGTTTTATCCACCGAGCTTGAAACCGCGAGCGCGGAGTTTCGTCGCCGCTTGGCCGAGATGGAGCCGCTGATCGAGGAGCTGCGCACCAAGGTGACCGAGGCGCGCCAGGGCGGCGGGCCAGAGCGGAATGCGCGGCACAAGAAGCGCGGCAAGATGCTGGCGCGGGAGCGGGTGAACGCGCTGATTGATCCGGGCTCGGACTTTCTTGAGGTGGGCCAGCTCGCGGCGAACGGCATGTATTCCGGCGACATCCACTGCGCGGGCATCATCGCGGGCATCGGCATGGTCGAGGGGCGGCAGTGCATGATCGCCGCGAACGACCCCACGGTGAAGGGCGGTACCTACCACCCGATGACGGTGAAGAAGCACCTTCGCGCGCAAGAGATCGCTGAGGAAAATGAGCTGCCGTGCATCTACCTGGTGGAGTCCGGCGGCGCGTTCTTGCCCATGCAGGACGAGGTCTTTCCGGATAAGGACGATTTTGGCCGCATTTTCTATAATCAAGCGCAGATGAGCGCGAAGGGTGTCCCGCAAATCTCCGTGGTACACGGATCATCCACCGCTGGCGGCGCGTATGTCCCGGCCATGTCGGACGAGACGGTGATCGTCAAAAACCAGGGCACGATCTTCCTGGCGGGCCCACCGCTGGTGAAAGCGGCGACCTCAGAAGTGGTGAGTGCGGAGGATTTGGGCGGCGGCGATGTGCACACGCGCATCTCAGGCGTCTCCGACCATTTGGCTGAGAACGACGCCCATGCCCTCGCCATCGCGAGAGAGATTGTCCGCACACTGCCCCAGAGCGATGTGCATAGTGCCGGGTTTGACGCTCCGCTCTACCCATCATTCGAGTTGCGCGGGTGCGCAGAGGCAGACCTGTACAAACCCTTTGATGTGAAAGAGATTATCGCCCGTATCGTCGATGGTTCTCAGTTCACGGAGTTCAAAGCCCGGTACGGCGAGACCCTCGTCTGCGGCTTTGCTGAGATCGAAGGCATGCCGGTGGGTATCCTCGGCAACAACGGTGTTCTGTTCGCCGAAAGTGCGCAGAAGGGAGCCCATTTCGTTGAGCTCTGCTGCGCACGGAAGATTCCGCTCTTGTTCCTTCAGAACATCACTGGCTTCATGGTCGGCAAAGATGCTGAACACGGAGGAATTGCCAAGCACGGCGCGAAGATGGTGACGGCTGTCTCCTGCGCCAACGTGCCGAAGGTCACCGTCATCGTCGGCGGGTCCTACGGCGCAGGCAACTACGGCATGTGCGGCCGAGCCTATCAGCCGCGGTTCCTGTTCATGTGGCCCAACGCCCGCATCTCTGTCATGGGCGGTTCGGCCGCCGCCAACGTTCTCGCGACAGTTCGAGAAGACGCTATGGCCGCAAAAGGTCAGACGTGGACGGACGAAGAGCGTGCCGACTTCAAGAAACCGATCGAAGATCAGTTTGAGGAGCAGGGCTCGCCCTACTACTCCACCGCACGCCTTTGGGACGACGGTATCATCGACCCCGCGGACACCCGCCAGGTGGTGGCGATGTCCCTCCGCGCTGCGCTGAACGCTCCGATCGAAGACACACGCTTCGGCGTCTTTAGGATGTAGGCCGATGTTCAAGACAATCCTGATCGCCAACAGGGGCGAAATCGCCTGCCGCGTTATCAAGACGGCCCGCCGTATGGGTATACGGACGGTTGCGGTCTATTCCGACGCCGATGCGCACGCGCTGCATGTTCAAATGGCGGACGAAGCGCATCACCTCGGCCCGCCGCCTGCTGCAGAAAGCTATCTGCTTGCGGACAAAATCATCGAGATCGCCAAGGCTTCCGGCGCAGAAGCCATCCACCCCGGCTACGGTTTTTTGTCTGAGAATGCCCGTTTCTCAAAAGCGTGCGACGAAGCAGGGATCGCCTTCATCGGCCCCAAACCGCACACGATCGAAGCTATGGGCTCCAAAGCGCGCGCCAAACAGCTGATGGCAGAAGCGGGCGTGCCCATGCTGCCCGGGTATCAAGGCGAAGAGCAGTCTACGGACGTTTTTAAGGCTGAGGCCGACCGTATCGGCTACCCTGTGCTTCTCAAGGCAGCCGCTGGGGGCGGCGGTAAGGGTATGCGGATTGTTCAGCGTGCTGAGGATCTCGAAGCCGAGCTCGAAAGCGCGAAGCGTGAGGCAATGTCTGCCTTCGGCGATGATCGGTTCATCGTTGAGAAATTCCTCAGCGCACCGCGCCACGTTGAGGTGCAAGTCTTTGGCGATAGCCACGGCAGTGTTGTGCATCTCTTCGAGCGCGACTGCTCCGTTCAAAGACGGTACCAGAAGGTGGTCGAAGAGGCGCCGGCTCCGAATATCCACGACGATACGCGGGCAGCGCTGCATAAGGCTGCGGTCGATGCCGCGCGCAAGGTCGACTACGTTGGCGCGGGAACGGTGGAGTTCCTCTACGACGGCGCAGACGGTGTCTTCTTCATGGAGATGAACACTCGGCTTCAGGTCGAACATCCGGTCACGGAGGAAATCACGGGGCTCGATCTTGTCGAGTGGCAGCTTCGCGTTGCAGCAGGCGAGCCGCTGCCCTTGCAGCAAGACGACATCCAAGCAAAAGGCCATGCGATGGAGGCCCGTCTGTATGCGGAGGACCCCTCGCAGAATTACCTTCCCCAAGTTGGCCGCTTGCAGGACTTCGCTGTGGGCACGCATCTCACAGTGCAGGACGTCGCTCTACGCGTTGACACCGGCGTTGAGGCAGGCTCGGAGATCACGCCGTTCTACGACCCGATGATCGCTAAGGTGATCGTCCGTGCAGAGACGAGAAGCGAGGCCAGCCTTTCGCTCGCCGAGCATTTGAGCCACGCTGTGATCGATGGGCTCGAGACGAACCGCGATCAACTTGTCCAAATCTTGCGACATGAGGAATTCGTCGCCGCTCCTCCGTCCACGAAGTTTCTGACGGACCACCCGCTCGATGGGATCGAGGAGCCAACAGATACGGACTACATTCTCGGTGCATTTTCATATCTTAAGGCCAGAGGTCAGCACGGGTGGAAGGCAGGCGAGGTGGGCCTAGGCTTCCGCCTCAATGGACCTTCTGTGGGTGTTGTCACTTTCGAAGGTTCTGATAAACCCGTCTCGGTACGGATCGAGTTGAACGGGATTGCCGGGCGAGCTCAGGTCGACGACGAGACCTATCATCTGACTGTACGAACCACAGTGCGCGAGCAAGGTGACGGCGTTGACCAGACGCTATCGGTATCGCTGGGTGATGAGACATACGCAATCGCAAGCTGCTTCTGGCGCGGCGAGTCGGAAATCGGTTTCTACACGGATGACCGAGTCCGATGGCTCACGCTTTACGACCCCTTCGCCTCGGCAGGGGCGGCTGAGGCAGGTGAAGCAGCACTGTCCTCGCCGATGCCTGCGACTGTCACGGGTGTCAAAGTGGTGGCCGGCGACCGGGTTGAGGCTGGCGATGTGCTGGTAACCCTCGAGGCCATGAAGATGGAGACGGTGATCAAAGCGCCCGCGGCGGGCGAGGTGACCGCGGTGCACTTCCAGCAAGGGGACAGCGCACCCAAGGGTGCGAAGCTGCTTGATCTGTCGACTGAGTAGCGTTCGCTGCTATTCGAGCCGATTGCGATCGCGGAAGGTGATGATCTGCAGCTTGTCTTCGCCGACGTGTTCTGCGATCGCGCGGTCAAGCTCGATCCGCTCGAACCGGAACCACTCGTTGTCTTCGAGCACGCGGCGGGTCTCGCCGGCGACACCTGCCATGGCAGCGCCATAGCCACTGATCGCGAAGACGAGGCCTGAGCCGAAGGCGAGCAGCAATTCCTCGAGCGCGCGGTCAGGGAACAAGTTTGCTGAGACGAAGCCGCCGAGCGCGAGAATGCCAAACGTCAGGATAAATCCGCCTGCGGAATAAAGCGTTGCGTTCCGGTTCGCCTGGTACATCTGGTTGCGCACCAACCGCTCTGACAGCAAGAGGCGCTGCGCCAGCCAGTGGTAGGCCAGGGTCCAGATCGCCGCCTCTTCCTTCAGCTCTTCCACCTGGTTCATGCGCTTGTTGCGCTCAACGTTCAGCGCCTGGCGTTTGGCGACCTGGAAGTTCTGGTTGAGCTGGGAGAACCGGCTGGTGATCGTGTTGTCGAAGCCGAGCAGGTTCCGCTGTTGAGCGAATTTGTACGGCCACTGATAAAGCAGCATCAGGATGATCAGGCCGACAAAAGCGCCAATCGGCCAAGCCGCAATCTGGGCTGATTGTTCCCCGATCAGCGGAAGTGCCACCGTCTCGGTTGGCAACATGCCTTGAATACCAACACCGATCGCTGACGAAATCAGCGCGATGATCGGCGTGTACCAGAGCAAAAGACGGCGCGCGTTGTCGTTCAGGACCTTACGGAACTCCGACGACCAAACCACGAACTCGCTGTCCTCGCTGCCGCCGCCTAGGCCTAGAGAGGCCTCGAGTTCTGCCCGCTCCACTTCTTCATAGAAGAGCGAGCCTGGCGGGAAGAGGCTGAATGGTACCCGGAAATAAGTCTCCGCATGGGTGACCATCTCGCGCGCTCTGTCGAGGTCGAAGTTGGATGCGGAGACGACTTCAAGCCGCGGGCGCCCCAGCTCTCGGAACAGAAATGTGTACGGCCGGTGGGGGGCCAGCTCGATGCGTTTCGACGCTTCGGTTTTCTGGGTTTCCACGGCTTCCGCGACGAGGTTTCCTGTCGCCTTGCGCAAAGCATTGGAACGTCCGAACAAACGGCCCAAAAGCCGCGGGATGAAAAGCAGAATGCGCATGAAAACTTCCATGGTTAACACATTGACATTGAAGCGTGACAAAACAACCCGTGCGGGTGAGGTTTCCCAGTGAGCGGGCCGTTTTCAGGGCGCCGCGCGCTGGTTACCGGCGTGACCTCCGGCATTGGTGAGGCGACCGCCGCTCGGCTGGTCCAGGGGGGTGCTCATGTCATCGGAACAGGACGGCGAGCGGAGCGCCTTGAGGCGCTGCGTGAGCGATTGGGTCCTGCTTGCGAAACGGCGGTTCTCGACATGACGGACACCGCCGCGGTGAAGGCATTTGCCGACGGGCTGGCGGAGACGCCGGACATTCTGGTCAACAATGCTGGACTGGCGCTGGGTCTTGCGGGGGCAGATGCAGCGGACCTCGATCACTGGGACCGGATGATCGACACGAATATTCGCGGGCTGGTGCATTTGACCCGCGCTTTGCTGCCGCGGATGAAGCCGCTGACGCGTGCAGACGTCATCAACATTTCGTCTGTGGCCGGATCATACCCCTACCCGGGCGGCAATGCCTACGGGGCGACCAAGGCGTTCGTGACGCAGTTCTCCCTCAACCTGCGCGCTGATATTGTGGGGAGTGCGGTGCGGGTGACGTCTGTGGAGCCTGGGCTGACGGAGACAGAGTTCTCTGAGGTTCGGTTTGAGGGTGATAAGGACAAGGCTGCGGCGGTTTATCAGGGGACGGAACGTCTAACGGCGGATAACATTGCCCAGGTGATTGAGAACGTGCTGGCGCTGCCTGCGCACGTGAACATCAACCGGGTGGAGGTGATGCCGACGTGCCAGGCGTTTGGGTCCTTCAATATTGTGAGGAATGGATAAGATGGAGCTCACTCAAGAGGTCATCCGCAACCTGCTGACCGCGTGCGTGTTTGGGAGCATCGTATTCTTCCCAGCGGTCGTCGCGCCGCTGGTGTTCCGTGTGCTGGATGGTGATCAGGCAAGCCTGTTCCTCCGTGCACTGTTCCCGCGCTATTATCTGTTCCTGATCATCACAGCAGGCCTCGCCGCGTTTGCCAGTTGGGGAGAGCCCGCCCAGGCCCTCGGCCTCGGCGCGATTAGTCTGTCCACGTTCTATGTTCGCGATGTGATGGTGCCGAAAATCAACGCCTGGCGCGATTTGGAAATGGACGAAGGCGACCAGGAAGCCGCCGCAAAGTTCAAACGCGGCCACCGTGCAACGGTGGTGATCAATATGGTTCAGCTGGTGATTGCCGGGGTCGTCTTGGCGCGTGTGGCGGGGTAGGGCGCGTACACTGATTTTCTACGTTGGAGTAATGGGAATTGGATTGCTTTGGATCAAGCTGAACGGCGGACGCGGCGATCCAGTCGTGGCAGCAGGCACACTTGGTTATGCTCAAATGATCGGGTTGTTGGCGGTCATTCTCGGTTTTTGGGAAGTCAGGTGGCGGATCATGCCGGGGCTCTGTCTGGCCGTTGTCCTTTCGATCGGTTCTATGCTGTTCGCGACGGTAGGTGCTTGGCTGATCTTCACGCACCTCGATCTTGGGCATACGTCTAACGAAATCGTTGTGAGTACATGGCTCGGTCAAGCGGGATCCTACGCCACCATCTTTCTCGCAGTAGTCGTGAGTGCCATTATCGCCCTCGTCAGATTCGTAGGGGCGCGGCGCGGACGTTAGGTTCATCGGTTCAGGTAGACTTCAGTAAAGGAAGTCTACGGAGCACCCCACTCGGGCCATGGGTCCCGGATATACGCTTCGCAAATCCGGGATGACGGCCGTGCGCTACTCCTCGCCGCCATCCTCATCAGGGAAGCCGACAATGTGGAAGCCTGCGTCGACGTGGAGGACTTCGCCGGTGATGGATTTGCCGAGGTCCGATAGGAGGTACAAGGAGCATCCGGCGACGCCTGCCGGGTCGGTGTCCTCGCGCAGGGGTGCCCACTTGCGGCCTTCGGAGAGGAGGGTGCGTCCGCCTTGGATGCCGCCGAGGGACAGGGTTTTGATCGCGCCAGCCGAGATCGCGTTCACGCGGATGCCCTTTGGCCCCAGGTCCCGGGCAATGTAGCGGGTGGAGGCTTCCAGCGCCGCTTTCGCCACGCCCATCACGTTGTAGCTGGGGATCACGCGCTCAGAGCCGAGATAGGTGAGGGTGACCATCGATCCGCCGGGCGCCATCATCGGCGCCGCGCGACGGGCAGCATCGACGAAGCTGAACGCCGAGATATCCATCGACCGCGCGAAGTTTTCGCGCGTGGTGTTCTCCACGAAGCTGCCGCGCAGCTCATCCTTGTCGGAGAACGCAATGGCATGGACCAGGCCGTGCAGCTCGCCCCACTCGGATTGGATCTGACCAAAGGCCGCTTCCATGCTCTCGTCCGAGGTCACGTCGCAGTGGATCATCAGCTTCACACCCAGCTCTTCGGCGAGGGGGCGGACGCGCTTTTCCATCGCTTCGATGTAGGTGAACGCCAGCTCAGCACCCTGGGCGGCGAGCTGTTGGGCGATGGACCAGGCGATGGAGTTCTTGTTCGCCACGCCCATGATCACGACGCGGCGGCCCTTCATCAGGTCGCCAGCGGGCAGGGTGTTGTCGTCGGCCATGGGTCATCTCCTCGAAACAGCAGCGCCCCCGCTAGCCCGGTTGCTCCTGCTTTCCAAGGGTGGGGCGTGTCCCTACGCGCTAGCCCTTGTGGAGGTTATCCCGCATCCGCTTCAGCCCAAGGAGGGTGAGGGCCGCCAGGATCGGCACGGAGAGGCCGACGATCAGGTTCTTCGGCACGTCCAGCCCAGCATCCACAGCAGCGCTCGCCATATAAGACACCAAGCCGACGGCGTAGTAGGTCAGGGCAACAGCCGAAAGCCCTTCCACAGTTTGCTGCAGGCGTAGCTGCGCTTCAGAGCGTTTGTTGAGGCTTTCGAGCAGACTTTTGTTGCCTTCCTCCACCGCCACATTGACCCGTGTACGGAGGAGTTGTGCAGCCCGGCTCGTCCGGTTGGCGAGGTTCTGCAAGCGCCGCTCCGTCGCCTCGCAAGTGCGCATAGCCGGCCCCAGCCGCCGCTCCATGAACATCCCGATGCGTTGGCGCCCATCGATCCGTTCTTCGCGGAGACGGTCTACCCGCTCGAGGACGATCCTGTAGTATGCTGCGCTGGCCGAGAGGCGGAAATGGGTCTCCTGCTCCAGTTCTTCGATGGTGCCGGCAATCTCGGAGAGGTCATCGAGCAATTGCCGATCAACGCCCATCTCCGGCTTCGAGGCGAGCCGGTGGATGATCTCCTCCAGCCGTCGTTCGAGGCCGTTGAGGTCGATGGTCAGCTTCCGCGCCACCGGCAGCGCCATCAACGCGGCGAGGCGGTAGGCGTCGATTTCCAAAAGCCGCTGCACCAGGCGGCCGCGGAAGCCGTCTCCCGTTCCTCGATCGAACACAAGTACCCGTGTGAAACCATCCGCATGCGCACGAAAATCGCTGGCGATGGTGACCGGGCCATTGGTCGCTTTCGAAGCGGTGAAGTCGTTACGGCCGAACGCTTTTCGCGCGATCTCGAATTCGTCTTCATACACCGTAACGGGCAGGACCACGAGGTGGGTCGCCGAGAGGACTTCGCCCGGCTGCTCCGCCAACCATTGCGGCGGAACGTTGCCCAGTGCCGTCTCGCTGAACAGCGCATCGCCAAGCTCAGGCCTGATGAAGGTGAGCGAGTAAAACTCCGTATGTCGCTCCCACACGATGCGGAGGGAGCCCGTCTCGAAAACGTGGTGCTTCGCCTGCTTGGCGGGAACGGGGCAGGAGGTCTCGCTGCACATCCGTTGGAGGTGCTCAAAGGCCGGGTCGTTGCCATCTGTGCCCGCAGGGGCAGTCATCATCAGCCTGGTGACAGACGACTTGATCGGGATGTCGACCGGCGGACGCGCATGGGCTTCGTTGAGCAGCAATTGCCGCTCGCCCACGAACTTCAGCGGGGACGAGCCGTAACTTGGTTCGCCGTTCCCTGTTGGGAGCAGCGCCGAGGGAACAGGGTCCTGTGGTTGGTCGGTCTCGTCCATGCAGCCGATATAGCCTGATGCGTGGGCCTGTCGCCGTGCGGCGCTTGGACAAATGCGCTCAGTCGTCTTCCTTCCGCCACGGTGGGAACCGCCTGTCGGGACCCGCATGATATAGGCAAAGCGTGTTGCCAGAAGGGTCTGCGAGGCGAACCTCGCGCCATCGCTAGGTTTGGTCTTCTGGCTCGCCGTCGAACACAATTCCGTCAGCACGTAAGCGCGCGAAGACCTCGTCGAGGTCGTGGCACTCGAAATAGATGGTCGGGCCGTTCTCAGTCGGCGTGTCGGTCAGGTGCAGCGAGAACGTCGCCCCGCCGTCCGGGCACTCAAAGCGAGCGTAGACATCGTGGGTGTGGACGATCAGCTTCAGGCCAAGCTTCTGGTAGAACGCGATGGCGGCGTCCAAGTCCGTCACCCCGACCGTGACTTGATTGAGATCCACCGCGCGGGGTGCCCCCTAGCCGTCGTACCGCGCCGCGATCAGCGAAGCGTTGGTGCCGCCAAAGCCGAAGCTGTTGGTGAGAATCGCATCCACATCGACCCCGTCCATCAGTTCACGGATGACTGGCAAACCTTTGAACTCTTCACCCAGCTCTTGGATGTTGGCCGAGGCGGCGAGGAACCGTTCTTTCATCTGCAGCAGGCTGAAGATCAGCTCCTGCGCGCCGACCGCGCCGAGGGAGTGGCCAGTGAGGGATTTGGTCGATGCGAACGGCGGGACCTCCTCGCCAAAAACTTCCTTGATGGCCGCCGCTTCGCGCGTGTCGCCGACGGGGGTCGAGGTGCCGTGGGTGTTGATGTAGCCAATCTTATGATCGACACCGTTCAGTGCACGGCGCATGCAGCGCACAGCGCCTTCGCCTGACGGCGCGACCATGTCATAGCCATCGGAGTTTGCAGCATAGCCGACAATCTCGCCCCAGATCTTCGCGCCGCGGGCAACAGCACGCTCCAGCGCTTCAACGACGACAGTCGCTGCGCCGCCTGCGATGACGAAACCATCGCGCGCCGCGTCGTAGGCTCGGGAGGCAAGGTTCGGCGTGTCGTTGTAGTCGGACGACATTGCGCCCATCGCGTCGAACATGTTGCAGAGGGTCCAGTCGAGCTCCTCACCGCCGCCGGCAAAGATCACATCCTGCTTTCCCATGGCCACTTGCTCATACGCATGACCGATGCAGTGGACCGACGTCGCGCAGGCCGAGCTGATCGAATAGTTGAGGCCTTTGATCTTGAACGGCACCGCCAGGCACGCCGAGTTCGTCGACGACATCGCCTTCGGCACCGAGGTCGGTGCAATCCGCCGGGTGGAGCCTGAATCGCGGTTCTTATCGGCGGCAGCAACGATCGCCGGGGTCGACGGACCGCCAGAGCCCATGACGATGCCCGTCATCTCATCGCTGACTTCGTCCTCCGTGAGGCCCGCATCAGCAATCGCGTCGCGCATGGCGATGTAGTTCCATGCTGCGCCTTCGCCCATGAACCGCCGGGTCTTTTTGTCGAGGACTTCTTCCACGTCGACCGTCGGCTTGCCCCAAACCCTCGACCGGAACCCGTGTTCCGCCATCTGTTCGGAGAAGGTGATCCCTGAGATGCCTTCACGCAGGCTCTTTGTCACTTCGTCCAGAGTGCTGCCAATCGACGAAGCGATTCCCATCCCTGTGATCACGACACGACGCATAATGTACTCCCTAAATTATTGGCGATCATAGGCTTTTCATGATCGTTGGGCGGCGCTCTCTGCCTCGCGCGCCCCTTTTTTTGTTAGCCTAGAACAGAACCGGAGAGCTGTTCCATGGGGAAGAGGCCGACCCGCAGGTCCTTCGCCTCATAAATCTGGTTGTCATCAACGAAGACCTTACCGTCCGCGATGGCGAGGACCAAACGGCCGCGCATCGCCTTGCGGATGTCGATCTCGTAGCGGACCAGCTTGTTCTCAGGCCGCACTTGCCCGGAAAACTTCACCTGACCAGCACCCAGTGCCCGGCCATGGCCAGGGCTGCCGCCCCAGGTGAGGAAGAAGCCCGTCAGCTGCCAAAGGGCATCAAGGCCAAGGCAGCCCGGCATCACAGGATCGCCCGGGAAATGGCACTCAAAGAACCAAAGATCCGGCTTGATATCGAGCTCGGCGATGACCTGGCCGCGGCCGTAATGCCCGCCTTCATCGGAGATATGGGTGACACGGTCCGCCATCAGCATCGGCGGGACGGGCAGTTGCGCTGTCCCAGGACCCCGAAGGCCGTGCTTTCCGCACTCAAGCAGCTCTTCGTAGGTGTAGGACGAGGGGCGGTCGATGGTCTCAGACATGCCGCGAGGCCTAGGGCGCGTGGCTTGAACGGTCAATCACGCCCTTGCCGGGACAGATACTCGGCCGACGCTGGCGGCGCGGCGTTGTCGCCGTGCCCTAGGTGCCCCCGCGCTGTGACATCGGGCTAGAGTTTGTGCTACCGCGCCGTCGGGACTGAGTGACGGGGCAGACAGATGAAAGCACTAATCGTGATGGGCGCTGCGTTTGTCGGCGTCTATGCCATGTGCGGGGACGCTTGCGCTCAAGATAACTCGTCTGCGCCGGTTTGGGCGTTTACGCTTGAGAATGACTGGGCCGGCGGTTCGGACAAGAACTATTCCGGTGGTTGGCAGGTGAGCCGGACGGCGGTCTTGCGCAAGCGGCCTGGGCGGACGAAGTATCTGCAGCTGGCCGTGGCGCAGCAGTTCTACACGCCGCAATATGACTTTGCCCTTCGTCCGCTGCCGGATCAGCATCCTTATGCAGCTCTTCTCTTTGGAGAAGGGAAGCTGGCGACGGATCTCGGTCCCGGGAAGCCCATCGATATCATCAGCATACAGATCGGTGTGATCGGGCCACAGGCGCAAGGTGAAGAGGTCCAGAACTTTATCCACGATCTGATCGGGCAGCGCGAGAGCCGCGCATGGGACAACCAGATCGGTGATCAAGTGTTCGGACAAATCGGGTTCGAGCGTCGTTGGACCGGCGTCAAAGGGCAGGCAGGACGTTTCGCGATTGACGCTGTTCCATCGCTGGGCGCTTCGGTTGGAAACGCACTGATGGCGGCTGAGGCCGGGATGACCTTCCGTATCGGGAGCAATCTTGACAGGCCGCTTGGCGAGCCTCGGCTCGAGCCCTCTGGCGGAGGGATCGCCTGGCACGAACCCAGTGAGAAGGGGCAACGCGTACGCTATGCCTATCTTGGTGCGGTAGCTCGGGGCGTGGGGCATAAGATCTGGCTCGATGGTCGTTGGGGCGAGAGCGACATCGTAGAACAATCCTCTGAGCCCTTCGTTTATGACGTGCAGGGAGGGTTTGTCTCCGACCTTCCCGGCGATGCGCGTTTGGCAATATCTTACATGCATCGCTCATCGACCTTCGAGATGTTCGGCGAAAGCCAGGGCATCGGCGCGATCAGCATTGCCAAACGGTTCTAGCCGAAGACCAAACCAGTGCTATGGAGCGTTCCGAAAAGGAGACGTTCTATGCCTATCAAAGTGCACCACCTCCGGGTCGGTCGTTCCGTGTTCACCGTGTGGCTGTTGGAGGAGCTTGGCCTCCAGTACGAGCTCGAGATCTATAACCGCGACGAGAATGGGCGCGCGCCAGCGAGCCTGAAAAAGATCCATCCGCTGGGCAAATCGCCAGTGGTCGAGGTCGATGGTTTCATCATGGCGGAGAGCACCGCGATCGCGCTCTACGTCGTCGAGACTCGTGATGCGAACCGGATTTTCATCACGCCTGGCGATGATGCGGAGCGGGCACGGTGGCTCCAGCTTCTTCTGTACCCTGAAGGCTCTGCCTTCGTTCCGATGCTCCTCAAGCTTCTCCTCAGTCGCGAAGCCGAACCGAAACCGATGCTGATCTCGATGTTCACCGAGGCTGAGGTTCAGCTTCACCTGGGCTTCATTCGCGATCAGCTCGGCGACAATGACTATCTGTTCGGCGACCGGATTGCGTTGCCAGATATCGGCATGGGCTACATCGCATCCATGGCCAACAACCTCGGGCTGTTAGACGACTATCCCACCATCAAGGCGTATGCGGAACGTTGCATGGCGCGCCCGGCGTTCAAGCGCGCCGTGGAGAAAACCGGAGGTTAGGTCCTCTCCGCGAGATAGGCTCTCAGCGCAGGGCCATGATCGGGGTGGTCAAGGCCGAAGGCCATGTTGGCTCTCAAGAAGCCCTCGATTGATCCGCAATCATGGCTCTCACCGGTGAAGGTCGTGGCCAGAAACTTCTGTGTGCCGAGCAATTTGGCCATGGAGTCCGTCAGCTGGACTTCGTTGCCTGCGCCCGGTTCCTGATCTTCCAGAAGATCGAAGATCTCCGGCTGCAGGATGTAGCGCCCTGTGATCGAGAAGTTGGACGGCGCCTCGGCAGGGTCCGGCTTTTCGACCATGCCTGACATTTCGACCGCGCCGTTCGACCATTCGCCTTTCGGCGCGATGATGCCGTACTTGTTCGTCTCTTTGTTCGGGACCTCTTCGACTGCGATCAGGTTCGCGCCGTCTTCGTAGCGGTCCATCATCTCTTTGAGGCACTTTGGTGCGCCTTTGATGATGACGTCTGGCAGGATCACCGCGAACGGCTCTCGACCGACGACGTCCCTTGCGCACCAGACAGCGTGACCGAGACCCAGGGCCGCTTGCTGCCGGGTGAAGCTGGTTCGGCCTGCGGTGAGCACGCTCTCCCGCACGCTCTTTAGGATCGCGGTCTTGTTCTTTCGCTCCAGCGCTTGCTCCAGCTCGTACTGATGATCGAAGTAGTCCTCGATCGCGGCTGTCCCGCGGCCCGTGACGAAGCAGAGGTGCTCGATGCCCGCTTCGAGCGCTTCTTCCATGATGTAGTGGATGAGCGGACGGTCCACGACGGTGAGGAGCTCTTTCGGGATGGCTTTTGAGGCGGGCAGCACCCGGGTGCCGAAACCGGCAACAGGGATCACAGCTGTTCTGGGACGTTGAGTCATGACCGCCTTCTAGCGGGGGTCGCGGGGAAGGAAAGCGGCGATCGCTACAGCTTTATGGCGCCAAAAGTTTTCGCAGTCCCATGCCTCGGGAATCGCTCGCAAAACGGGAAACCCAGCGAAAGAATGCAGCTGGAAGCTTCACACAGAGATATAGTTAACGTAGCGTCGCGCTATCCGGACATGGGTTAGGGGACATTTATGCTCAAACGCGCTCTTTCAATCGTCACAGCTCTGGCGCTCGGTGCGACCGCAATGCCAGCGAACGCCCTCTCGATTACTTCAGATATCGCATCTTTCCCAGACACTTACACCAAAGCGTTCTCGGCAGGTTTCTTTGCTGACTTCGAGACGAGTGATAACGGCTTCGTCGCGACCGGCGACTGGCAGCGCGGAATTCCGACCGGTTTTGACGGGGCGGATTTTGGTGGTCCTGAGCCGATCGGTGGAAATTCAGGCGACTGGGTCTTTGGCACGATCATTGGTGGCCAACATAACCCGAACACCGTGAGCGATCTGACGCTGACCGCGGACCTGACGGACGTGACGACCCTGAGCTTCTGGGAGTTTATCGACTCTGGCTCAGCTGAGTTTGATACGGCGCAGGTTTTGGTTGACGGCTTTGAGGTCTACCTCTCGGACGGCGGGCCCACAGGCACCTTCCGCAATGTTGTCCTCGACGTGGCAGACTTCACTGGCGTGGTCGACATCGTCTGGCGCTTCTCGTCCACCGGCGTAGTTGAGCGGGTCGGTTGGTACATCGACGATGTTGCTCTCCGCGGTTCTTCGGCACCCGTTCCGCTCCCTGCCGCCGCACCTTTGATGCTCGCAGGCCTCGGTGCTCTGGGCCTCCGTCGTCGGCGCAAGCAAGCGTAGCAATAACTCGAATATCTGATCGAAAGCGGCGCTCTTCAGCGCCGCTTTTTTGATTCGGACGTTCACGCGGCGTGGGCGCTCCAACCTTGCTCGTCATCGAGCTTGAAACGCTCCACCACGACATCAACTTCATCGAACGCGGATTTGGTGTCTTTGATCGCTGAGCTGTTCTGCTCCGCAAGCAAGCTGTTCTCCTGAGTCATCTCGTCGAGGCTCGCCATCGCAGCGTTGATCTCGCCGATGGTGGCATTTTGGCTCTTCGTTGCCTCCGAGATTTGATCGATCGACCCGACAATTTCGGCGACCTCTCCGACGATGCCTTGAAGATCGGCGGCTGCCAGGGCGACCAGTTCCACCCCGCCCTTGATCTCCTCTTTCGACTGCGTGAGCAACTGGCCCACCTCTTTCGACGCTTCCGCCGTCGACTGAGCTAGGTTCCGCACTTCGGATGCAACGACGGCAAATCCGCGGCCAGCATCGCCAGCGCGCGCGGCTTCGACACCGGCGTTTAGAGCCAAGAGATTTGTCTGGAACGCGATCGACTCAATGACTTCCGTAATCTCGGACATCTTCGTTGAGGACTCCGCCACACGGTCCATGGCGTCCGTCGCTTCTTGCATCACAGAGCCACTTTTCTCCGCCTTCGACTGGGTCTGCCGGGCGTTGGTGCGCATATCTTCGGCCCGCTTGGCGGCTTGGGTCACGCTGCTCGAGAAGCTCTTCAAGGCAGCCGCCGTTTCTTCGAGCGTTGCGGCTTGGTTGCAGGTTTGGGACGAGAGACTGTTCACCCCGCCCACCAGCTGGTTTAGCGACTGGGCAACCCTGCTGGATGACTGGCGCAGCCCACTTAGAATACTGGAAAGTCCGTCTGCGGATTGGTTCACCCCGCGCTGCATATCAGCAAACACTCCAGCGTACTCGCCTTCGACCCTTTTGGTCAGGTCAGAGTCTTCCATAGAGCTGAGCACACTGATCGTTTCCTGGAGGCCGCCGTTGACGGTGCTGATCAGGTTGTTCAGGTTTCGTGCGAGGGCGTTCAGCTCGTCGTCGTCGAAGTCCTCTTTGACTTTTTGGCTGAAGTCGCCCGCTTGAGCTGCAGCGACCACATCGCCGATTTCGGAGCTCAGTTTACGGATGGTTTGGCGGCGTGCATCTTCAAACGCCTGGCGTGCTTTCTCATCAGCTAAGCGCTTGCGCTCAACTTCCCTCTCTTTCTCCTCACGCGTGCGCTTTTGGGCTTCGGCTTCAAGCCGCATCTGCTCGGCTTCAGCTTCTTTTTCCTGGCGCAGGGCCTCGGCCTCAGCTTCCGCCCGCATCCGCTGCTTTTCCTCTTCAGCTTTGCGCTCACGCTCTGCGGCTTCGAGTTGCTCTGCGCTCAACTGCTCGGCGCGGAGGGTCTGCTCTTCTGCCTCACGGATCTTTTGATCCGCTGTCGCCAACGCGCGGCCGAGCGCTTTGGTCAACCAGATCAGAGCGCCGGTTTCGGCGACAACGATCCCCGCGTGGAGCAAAACGCGCGCGTAGTCCGTACCGCCTGGGAACAACAAACTCGGTATAAGGACATTCAGGAGAAGATGATGCACTGCGATCGCTAAAGCTGCGGTAAGAACCGCGCGCCAATCGCAGAGGAGTGCGCTGATCGCAAGCGCTGCGAAGAAGCTCATATGCAAGTCAATCTGCCAGGGATGGTCCGCAAACAGAGCAAGACCCACTACCGGTCCGGTGACCAACCCAAGAGAAAGAACGATCGGAACCGCTTTGCCGTCAGGCTCGGATCGCCAGAACAACGCACAGCCCAGAGCATTGGCCACAAGGATCAACGCAGAAAGCGGAACACGACCGGGCGCGATGAGAAGCGCTCCTGCCGGTAGGATGACGGCGTAGGAAATCAGTATGCCAATGATAATTTTCGCGGCTGTGTGCCGAAGGATGGAAGCACTGGAAGGCTGCTGCATTGTCTATGTCCTCCTCGCGGCGGTCCGCGCTGTTCCGGTATCGGTCTGCCGCGCGCAAAGTCCGAAGTTCTGTTGACTGACGATAAGAACGGCGCCCCGGCGTCTAAGAGTGACCTGATCAACCGAGCCGCCTTCGCCGCGAAAACCGGTGAGCACCCACGGCCCATTCCGCTCGGCGAGATGAAGGTCGGCCTCAACGAGGGCAGCGGTTTGATCGGAAGGGTGCGTCCATGGCGCGAACACGACTGAGACAGCTGCCGAGTCGCCCGGCGGCTGCAACGTCAATCCCAGGCCGGCAATCCACGCAGAGAGCACCAAGACGCAACCACTGGCTTTGATGAGAGACATGGATCAGGACACCCAAACGAGGCATCGCAACCTATGCGCGAGTTTGCAAAGAAAGCGTTGAGGGCAAGGGCATTTCGCAGCTCTTGGCGCATGGGGGTTGCGCCCGGGGCCGGCTAGCCCCACGTTGTCATCAACCGAAGCAATCGAAAGGAGGTGGTCGAATGTCGAGTCAGATGATCCGTCGTTCGTTTATGGTGTGTGGACGCGGGGAGGGTGCTGAGCAGCCTCGGGCCTAAACCCGACACCTTCTGGCCTGAGATGATCAGGCCGGTTGCCGAATGAACGGCGACACTGACGGGCCGTGGCGAGCGATCGCCGCGGCTTTTTTCTTTACGCGAGGGGCGGCGGGTTAGTTCCGGCCGACCTCTGTGTCGTAAAGTTCCACGTCCTCGGTAATGGGCGCGCGCTCGTCCGTGGCCTCGCGCCCGTCCGAGCTGCGGAGGTTCGGTCCCTCAAGACGGCGGCGATCAGCCGTTGGCCGCTGGATCCGGAGAGGACGTCTGATCAGGTCGGGCTTTTCGTTCGCAACGATCGTCGCGCACGACCGTTTCGCATCGGCGATCAGTTGGCGCATCGCGTCGTTCGATGCGTTGTCGCCGGGCTTTTCGTCCGGGTCGTTGATGTCGCCCTCGACGTTGACGGTGGCCACGGCGGCGAAGCCACTGTCGACATAAACCCGCGCCGTGGTGACGAACCTAAAGTAGCTTCCGCCATGGCTCAGGACTTGTCCCCAACCGCCGTCCCAGCCTTGCCCCCAAGCCCAGCCGTAAGACGGGTCGACCGGTTCTGGTCCTGGTGTGGGGACGCGATCTTGGCGCATGTAGGCGCTTTGGATCATCGCAATGGAGCTGGGCTGGAGGGAAAGGTCCCCGTACTGACCATCAATGATGAGCCGAGCGAACTTGAGATAGTCCTTAGACGACATATAGGCGCCGCCCGCCGGGTTCCACACAGGGGGCAGTGCGCGATTGTCGATATCTGGACGAGGACCACCGCTGGCTTCGACATCGTAGAGGTGACCGTTGGTATGCTCGAGCGTATCGACATTCAGGGCGTTGCTGTATTGATCTCTCCACGGATCACCTGACGGGTTTCTACTGAAGGGAAAGGTTTGCCCACCAGGGGTCAGCGCCCGATCGGTCGGCATGCCGAAGTTAGCCGTCGTCATTCCGAGTGGTGCGAAAATCTCCTCGCGGATCACTTGCTCATAACGCTTGCCGCGCACGTTCTCGATGAGGTGGCCGAGCATCATGAAATTGCCGTGGCCGTATCGCCATTCGCCGATGGTCCCGCCATGGGGCCGGTTGAGCATTTGAGCGATGATGGAGCCGCGGAACGCCTTCGGATCGCGGAAGTATGCTGACGAGCCGCGCGTGGTGCTATCGATCGAGCCGGGCATGATCATCCCGCTGCGGTGCGCGGCCAACCTGTCGACAGTCACCCCTTTGAAGTGGTCATCGATCGTGGAGAAGAGCAGGGGAAACGCCGACGTGGATTTGGGCAGAAGCTGTTTCTCATAGACCAAATCCCAGACCGTCGTGTCCCAGTCGAAGTGCCCCTCTTCGACGAGCTTAGCGATCATCGCGACGGTGATCGCTTTGGTGTTTGAGCCGATGTGCCAGAGGTCGTCGTTCTGGACCTTCACCGTGCTGTCAGTGCGCCTGACCCCTGCGGACCACTCGGCAAAGTGTGTGGGCGAACAGGAGACGGCACCTGTGACTCCAGGGGTGTCGTGCCGATCAAGGACGGCGGTGATGCCCAAACCTGTGAAGTTGAAGGGGACGACCTCCAATTCCTGGAATGTCATCGTCACGATTGTTGAGGGCGTGCCTGCCGGCTGCCCATTCACAAGTCCCTCCATCGTCACGCGGTACTGAGGGCGCTCAGGCAGGTCACGAAGGCGGAGTGTGAAGAAGCCAACATTCTTGCCGGCCATGTTCACGGGCCCTGTTTTGATGACAGTGTTGTTCTGATCGCGGACCACATACCGACCACTCCCATATTGCGGTCCCTTCAGTTCCCACCGAAAGGTGTAGGTCGGCGTGTAGTCGGAGAAGGTCAGCTGGCTGACATATTGCGAGAACTCGCCACCAAACGGATCGACCTTTAGTGTGATGGCTCTCGTGATCTGGAGCTGGCCCTGAGCGTTAGGAATGCTCTGCGCGAGCGCCATTCCGCCAAAGCTCGCTGTGGCGATGCAGAGAGCGATCGCCCACGCTCGGAAAAGTTTTTCCATCATCTCCGGATTCCCTCTCGTTCTCGAAAGGAAGGTTAACAACGCCTTTTCAGGTGACCAACTCCGCTTCGCAGTGCCTGCGGCGAAAGCCGTCATGATGCGAGAGGCTGTCATTTCTGTCATTTTTTCAAAGCACTGAAAAGGCGAAAGAAAAAGCCCTATGTTGCCCATTCATGACGGCAATTGCAGCGACTTAAGGCGTGACCTTAGCCAGCATTTAACCGTGCTCTGCGCATAAGACCGGAACTGGAATTTGCGTACCGATCTTGGGATTATGGACATGGGGAACGCCACGGCAATCAGTTACTGCCGCGCCTGTCATGGCACGACGCTGACCCATGCGTTTGAGGTCGGTGATGGTGTCCGGTGGGTTTACTGCGGCGATGAGAAGGGTCGGTCGGGTTGCGGCCTCCTTCAGCGCGGTGATGTCTATGAAGATCGCCCGGCCCCTCTGCCTGCGGACCCTCTGTGGACGGATGAGTTCCGTCTGAAGGCTGCGGCGCACCAGACCCTTGAGATGATGACCACCCGCGACGGTACGGCCCTCGATATCGGCTGCGGCGCCGGCACCCTTGCTGGCGCGTATCCGCGCTGGATTGTGCCGATTGGTCTCGATCCGACATTGCCTGAAACCGGTCCGCAGGACTGGGGCGTCGGCATCAAAGAAGATTTTCTGTCCGCTGACGGTCAGGCTGCCCTGCGCCGGATGGGCGTGAAGAAGTTCGACATCATCACCGCGATCTCCGTGCTCGGAGATATGGACGACCCGCTGGCGTTTTTCCTCCGTGCCAAGAGCTGGCTCGCCAAGGACGGCGTGATGGTCATCGAAACGCCGTACTCGGCGCTCGCCCTGACCCGCAATCTGGCAGGCACGTTCCATACCCGCGCGGAAGCTGTCTACACCCTCGCAGTGCTCCAGCGGATCGCCCAGGCGACCGGTCTGTCCATTGTCCGCGGTTGCATGACCGAGACTCAGGGCGGCTCACTCCGCCTGTTCCTCACCCACGAGGACTTTGACGGCCATGATTATGCTCCGTGGAGAGAGCAATTGGCTCGCCTCTGGGACGAAGAATCAGCGCTTAGCCTTGTTGGCCCCGCCGCATACCGCGCGTTTGAGATGCGGGTGAACCGCCGCACGGCTGAGGTCTACGGTTTCTCCGAAGCCCTCGCTCGCCATGGTCTGCATGCATACCTTCTGGGCACGGGACCGCGCCAGCAGATGATCCTCGAAGCCTCGGGCTTCGACACCGACGTGATCGCGGCCGCCATCGGTGCTCCCCATGCGTCGCTCGAGTTTGAAGTGATCTCCGAAGAGGAGGGGCGTTCGTCACCTCCCGACGTGCTGATCGCCGACGGCACCTACCGCCGCGAAGTCCTTGAGACTTGGCACCAGTTCGTCATGGATGGCGGTCGCATCGCGTTCTTAGAGCCCGAGCTCTTGATCGTGGACGGCACCAACTACGCCCGTGAACTCGGCCGCACCCTCGCGGTGACCGACGGCCCAGGCTCCGTCGACACGCTCCGCGCCGCCCTTGCCGCGATGCGGAAACCAGCCCAGCTGGTTTTCACGGCAAGCAAGACGCCAGCTTAGGACCGGAAGCACCTCCTGCGATTGACGCATGCCCCGCGTTGATGCCTACTTCGGCATATGGTCTTCGCTGCGCTTTTTTTGCTCGTCCAACCGCTCCCTGACCTCACCGAAAAGCAGTCGTTCATTTGCCCGCCGGAACGGCATGAGGTGGCGTCTGCGCGCCTCCAAAAGTTGCGAGACGCGGACCAGGACGATCGTCGCGGCGCTATCGATGCCAGCCTCACCGAACGCGACAACGCTCGGCGCGAAGAGGTCGCTGCCTTGTTCGCTGAAGGATGCCTCATCACCGGGCGCGACCACCACAACGCCGCGCTCATCTTTCAGCATGGGAAGGTGCCAGAGCACTATTACCAAGCCTACCGCTGGGCTCAGCGAGCTGTTGCTCTTGGCGATACGGATGCGGAGTGGCTGATCTCCAGGGCGATCGACCGGTTCCTTCTGAACTCCGGATACAAACAATTGTTTGGCTCCAATGCTTTCTCCACCGCACCCCGCGTTGGAGATGGTTTTGGGCCGCCCACGCCTTGGTGCCTTGAGCCGGTTGTTAAGGAGTTCACTGATGCGCAGCGCGAGGCGCAAGGCTTCCCGACGCTTCAAGAGCGGATCGACCGCATAGCGCAGATGAACGAGAGCGACGGTCGAGAGGTGGGCGAGCCCTTTTGCGATAAGGACCTGGCTGATCCTCCAAAGGGCGTCTTTCCAGGCATCTGGTAGCCGCGCCGCCGCGCGATCTGTCCTCTGTTCTCTGATCACAACGCCTGCTAAGCGGCCTGCTGGCAGGAGATCGGCGCGGTGCGCATACTTTACCTTGGTGATGTGATGGGTCGCTCGGGTCGGACCGCGGTGGCGGAACGCCTGCGCGATCTGCGGCGTGACCTGGCGCTCGATTTTGTGGTGGTGAACGCTGAGAACGCGGCAGGCGGGTTTGGCATCACCCGCAGCATTTCTGAAGACCTCTTTGATGCGGGTACGGACTGTATCGTGACGGGCAACCACGCCTATGATCAGCGTGACGAGGTCGGCTTTTTCGAGGACGAGCACCGTATCCTGCGTCCCGCAAATTTTCCGCGCTCCAACCCAGGCCGCGGCTCAGGCCTCTACGAGACGGAGAGCGGCTACCGAGTCTTGGTGGTGCAAGTGCAGGGTCAGCTCTTCATGGGGCCAGTGGACAGCATGCCCCCCGCAATTGAGCGCGAGCTTGAAGGCATCGAGCTGGGCCGTGAAGCCGACGCGATCATCGTCGATGTCCATGGCGAGGCGACCAGCGAGAAATACTCCGTAGGCCACTGGCTTGATGGCCGGGTGAGCATGGTGGTGGGCAGCCACACCCATATTCCGACGGCGGACGTTCAGGTCTTCCCTGGCGGAACCGCTTTCCAGGCGGATGCGGGGATGTGCGGCGATTACGATAGCGTCATCGGCATGGAAAAGTCTGGCCCTGTGACCAGCTTCCTGACCAAGATGCGCGGACCGCGGATGCAGCCGGCGGCAGGACCGGCGACGCTTTGCGGTCTTGTGGTGGAAACAGACCCGCGTACTGGCCTTGCCATCAGCGCTGAGCCCCTCCGGCTTGGCGGACGTCTCTCTCAAGCGCTTCCCTCCGTGGGCGGTGCATAACGCCCGAAAGGACCTGCTATGCTTGCAGCTTTTCTCATCCTCAGCGCCTCCACGATGCCCCTTGATGTCGAGGGTGTGTGGTACACGGAAGGTGGCCAGAGCCAGGTTGAGATCGTGCGTGAAGGCGACAGCGTGACGGGCCGGATCGTATGGTATGACGGCTGGGAGAACGAGATCGTTCTCGATACGGAGAACCCTGACGAAGCTTTGCGCGGTCGCGAGCTTCTCGGGTTGCCGATCTTGGAGGGCTTTAACGAGGGTCGGAACAAATGGCGCAAGGGAAAGATCTACGATCCCACTGAGGGCAAGACGTACCGCTCAGCGGTTTATCGTTTGGATGAGAACACGCTTGCCGTTGAGGGATGCGTCTCGGTAATTTGCATCACCCAAGAATGGGCACGTGTTCCTGAAGAAGACATCGTGCGCGGCTCACGCGAGGCGGAGTAAGGCGTATGCTGAGTGTCTTGCTGATGCTGCAGTTCTCAGGCCCCCTCGATGTGGAGGGCGTCTGGCAGACTGGCAACGGTCGTGCCCATGTCGAAATCATGGAGTCTGGCGATTCCATCCGTGGGCAGATCATCTGGTACGCCAACTACGAAGCTGACCTCGCGGCTGGGACGGTCGGAGACAGCGTGCTGGGGAAAACGCTGCTCGAAGATTTCGACAAGACCGACGACAAGTGGCGTCGCGGAAAGATCTACGATCTGAGGAATGATCGTACCTACCGGGCAGCGATTGCGCGCTCGGGTGAGGACACCCTGATCGTCGATGGTTGTCTCTCGCTTTTCTGCCGCGAGCAGGAGTGGACACGGGTGCCGGAAGCTGACGTCGTGCGCCTCACAAAACCATGAGCAGCGCTTCCTTCTAGGGACGCTGCGGAGTAAGTCCTCCACCATGGATGCAGCGCGCGATATGGCCACCTTTCAAGTGTTGGCCCGCACCGGAACAATTTCAGCAGCCGCCCATGAGCTGGGCGTGGCCCCGTCCGCGGTATCGCGCCGGTTGAAAGCGCTCGAGGCGCGGCTCGGTATCGAGCTGGTCCGACGCTCGACGCGCGCGATGGTCTTAACCCCTGCTGGCGAGACCTATCTGGAACGCTCCAAAGACCTCCTCCGCTCAATCGATGCCCTGGAAGAGCAAATGCGGGACGAGAGCCTGGGCGTGGCCGGGACCATCCGCGTCGCGGCGCCGCTGAGCTTCGGTGTCTGTGCGCTGCCGAACATCATCAGCAAATTCCTCACCGATCATCCGGACATCGTCCTCGACCTCGATCTGCGCGATGATCAGGTGGATATCGTCCGGGAAGGTTTCGACATCGCCCTGCGGATTGGGACGCTGCCGGCATCAACGCTGATCGCAAAAAAGCTCTGTGATATCGATTTTTCGGTTTGGGCTTCGCCAGAATTCATCGAGCGCCATGGCCCGTTTGCGTCGCCACGTTCCCTCGAAGGTCTGCCGGGTATGATCTACGCCAACGCCCAGCGCAGCGACCTCGTGCACTTCACTGATGACGACGGTGAAGAGGGGAAAGTCATGCTCGCCCGGGAAGTGATGGCCAACAATGGCGATATCCTGGCAGCACTCGCTGTGCGCGCCCACGGGATCTACGTATGTCCGCGGTTCATCGTGCAGAAGTATCTGGAGAGCGGCGAACTGGTCGAACTGTTCCCCGATATCGACTGGCCGGGTTCAGCGCTTCACGCTGTTTGGCCACCGACCAAACATCTGCCCGCCCGCGTTCGAGCTCTGATTGACGCTTTGGCAGGTGCCTTTTCAGGCTCGTCAAAAGGTTAACGCTGCGTTAACCATGTTCCCACGGATCGCGGGTGTGGGAGCGCGTTATGGAAGGTTTTCTCGGTGAGCTGACGCAGGCGCTGCGCTACGCGGGGGAATCTGACCCCTTCACAATCCTCCTTCCGTTGGCAGTTGTAGCAGTCATTCAAGGGCTTGTGACCGATGGGCCGTTCGAAGCCGGCGCGCGGGCCCTGACGGGTCTCTTCTGGTTCGCGGTGGTCGTTTTCGCCTTTGGCGGTCTGCGGATGACCGATCGGTTCGAGCTTTCGGCTTGGTCCATGCGCCTTGAGGCGGGATTGGATGAGCTTTCGGCCATCACGCTGCTCGAGACGCTGGGCTTCTATCTCCTCATGCTTGCAGGGATCATTATCGTCACCTTGGTGCGCAGCGTCG
>JBCCTF010000007.1:0-44898 GCA_039198765.1 Pseudomonadota bacterium | reverse complement strand
CGCGGGTGGTGTCGCGCGCTGCCTGGCGGACAGTCTCTGCCGCTTTGGCTGAGGTCTCGGCGATACGAGTCTCGGCCGCTGCGATTTCACCAGCGAGCTTTTCGTCCGTCTCCGCCTGCATCGTTTTGATGTCAGCGTCGATCTGATCACGGGTGTCCTGAGCGATGCGCGAAGCGCGGGCCCGGGCGTCGGCGAGAGCCTGCTTGTACGCAGCCTCGGCCTCTTCAGCCTGGCGTTTGAACTCAGCGGCCTTGTCGAAGTCGTCAGCGATGCGCTGGCGGCGTTCTTCGATCACCCCACCAATGCGCGGCAGGAACTGACGCGCGACGAGGAGGTACAGAATGACAAAAGCAATCAGCAGCCAGAAGATCTGGCTGGCGAAGGTCGACACGTCGGATTGCGGCAGGCCACCCTCTGCTTCACCGCTTGCGGCTTCGGCAGCAATGGCGGCGCCTGTCGCGACGAGCGGCACGAGGCCGCTCGTGATAAGCAACCGCCGGATCATCTTAGGACAGGATGATGAAGGCGATAACGAGGGCGAACAGACCCGTCGCTTCGGTCAGCGCGAAGGCGAGGAAGAAGTTGCCCATCAGGCCTTGCGTTGCAGACGGGTTGCGGAACGCGCCTTGGAAGAAGTTACCGAAGATGATGCCCAGGCCAATGCCAACACCGAAAAGGGGAAGAACGGCGAGACCGGCACCGATGAACTTTGCTGCTTCAGCGTCCATGAGATGTACTCCTTATGCGGACTTTTTGATGGTTGTTTGGGTTAGTGAACGGGGTGCAGTGCGTCTTTGAGATAGATGCACGACAGGATGGCGAAGACGTAGGCCTGCAGGAACGCGACCAGGATCTCCAAGAAGTAGACACCGACAATGCCCATCAGCGGGATGATCGAGATCGCGCTGAGAGCGCCGCCTGCGACGAGGAGCGAGGCGACGAAGCCTGCGAAGACTTTCAGGATGACGTGGCCAGCCAGCATGTTGGCGAACAGACGCACGCCGAGGCTGATCGGACGCGAGAGGAACGAGACGACCTCAATCGGCACGATGAGCGGGTAGAGCCACCACGGCACACCACCGGGCACGAAGACCATCAGAAACTTCAGGCCGTGCTTGAAGATGCCGTAGCCGATGACCAGGCCGATGGAGAGCATCGCGAGCGTGAAGGTCACGGCGATGTGGCTGGTCACAGTGAAAACGTGCAGCGCGTGCGGCGCGCCCGGGATGGTGGGGAGCAGGCCGAGCAGATTGCAGAGGAAGACGAAGGTGAACATCGTGAAGACGAACGGGAAGAACTGACGGCCTTCTTCGCCGATCGTGTCGCGCACCATTTTGGCCACAAACTCGTAGGCGACTTCGCCGACCGACTGGATGCCGCCGGGGATCAGTTGCAGGCGCTTGGTGGCGAGGGTGAAGAACAGAAACGCGGTCAGGACGACGATGGTCATCCAGAGAGAGGCGTTCGTGTAGCTGAGGTTTAGCGCGCCTTCGCCGGTCGGGATCGGGAAGATCTCGACAATCTCGAACTGCTCCATCGGGTCAGCGACCATCGGCCGGAGCCAGGCGGGGAGCAGAGCGTCAATCATTCCCATCGGGAACGTCCTTTTCTTCTGGCGCGTCCTGGTTCTGGACCAGACCGCGGTAAATCGTGCGGAGACCTGCGGCGAAGCCGATAGGCATCCCAATCAAGAGACCAACAACCGGTGCGCCGAAGAAGCCGCCAATTGTGTAGCCCAGCCCCGAGCCCACAAGGACCGAGACAAAAAACTCTATCGAGACCTTCAGGCCATCACCCAAAGCGGCGCCGGACTGGTCGGGCGCTTGTTCTGCGGCCCTTGGCTCCTCCCCACGTGCTTTGGCGAGTTTCTCACCGAGAGCATCAAGGTCGGAGCGCCCTGTCTTATCGTCGCCCGTCATGGATTCGGCTGAGACCCCTTCGTCGGATTCCGCGCCGCGATAGAATTCGCCGGGGCTGTAGTGCCCGCCATCGTTCGGGTCAACGGCATTGCAACATACTCACTCGGAAAAGGTGGAATCATTCCGTGGGCGGCTTTAGGGGAAGCGCATGAACAAGTTGGATTTGAGCGGCGGCGGCGAAGCAAAGCTGCGCTACCTTGACGCTGATTTTGAAGTCATGCGCCCCGGCGGATTTGTCCGCTGTGCCGTTACGGGCAACGCGATTCGCCTTCAGGACCTTCGGTATTGGAGTGTGGATCGACAGGAAGCTTATCTCAACGCTGTGGTGGCAAACCAGGCGGCGGATGAGTCAAAGGCCAAGGGAGAGGGTTTCTGATGCGCATGATCAGTCTGACGGTCGCAAGTGTTGTAGCAGTGACGGCGTGCGCCAGTGCAGCTGCCCCTGAAGCTGCAGTGTCTGCAGCGGCAGCAGCCAGCTCCGTTCAGACGGAGGACCGGTACAGCCTGCGGAGCGGGCGCATTGCGCAGGGCGCGCTCAGCTTTTGGCGAACCGAGCCGGGCGCGGAGGTCTATATCGATAAGAAGCCTGTGAAGGTCGACAATGACGGCTACTTTGTCATCGGCTTCAACCGTGACTTTGACGGCAATGCGGAACTGCTGATCGTCTTCGCGGATGGGACCGAGGCCACCCGGACCCTGCCTGTCGAGAAACGCGAGTTTCGGATTGAGCGGATCGACAATCTGCCGCCGAGCAAGGTGAACAAGTACACTCCTGAGCAACTGGCGCAGATCCGCGAGGAGACTGCAGCCAAAGCAGCAGCGCGGGCGAACCCGTCGCCGAGCTCCTACTGGCGCGCAGGTTTCGACTGGCCTGTTCGAGGCAGAATTTCCGGCAAGTATGGTGCTCAGCGTATTCTGAACGGCGTGCCCAAGCGCTTCCACTCAGGCACCGATGTGGCCGCACCGACCGGGACAGCACCTGCTGACTTTGTCGGGATGCCGGTGCGGGCGCCAACAACGGGCAAGGTGACGCTGGCTGCCTCGGACTTCTATTTTGAGGGCGGCGTGGTGTTCATCGACCACGGCCAAAACATCGAGTCGGTGCTCATGCATTTGGAGCAGGTTCTGGTGCGTCCGGGACAGACGGTGACCAAAGGTGAAATTGTCGGCACGGTTGGCGCAACTGGTCGCGCGACGGGGCCACACCTTCACTGGACTGTGAACTGGCAAGGCCAGCCGGTGGACCCCGAGCTGATTGTTCCGCCGATGGAGTTCTGAGGACGTCAGTCTTCGTTTGAGGGTTTCAGCAGGCCATCGCCGAAGCCCGCAGGCTTGGGACATGGGACGTCGTTGATGATCGACACTTCTTGTCCTTCGCCGACCGGTCCCGTGAGAACGTTGATGTTCATCCAGTTGGCGCCGGCGTACATGGCGAGGGCTGTCAGGGCGTAGAAAAACGTCACCCCATTATGATGGTTCACGAAGTTGGTGACCGGCTGGTTCCGCACCCCCTGGAAGATCTTCGCAGCGATGGTCGCGGGCCAAGCCACGGATAGGCCGCCCCGCAGGAATTCGTTGACCTGGATCTTCCTGCTGCCAAACGCGATCGTTCCACCATAAATGCCAACGGATGCGCCGATGTACATGGCGAGCACGTGGACCCACCAACAGGGCAGCACGATCCTGCTGAGAATGCTTTGAGAAGCTGGGACAGCCGAAGCGAATTCACCGACGACGTTGGTGAGGGCGTTGGCCACAGTGGCGATGGCGATGCCGTAAAGCTTGCCCGCGGCGAAGAATGGTTCGCGCCACGCGGTATCGAAAAGCTCGAACGTGTCGAACAGTACCGTTATCGCAAAGACCTGGATGATCAGCGAAAATCCGATGATCAGCAGGCCCACCAAACGCCCAATCATGGCGTAACCCTTCCCGCCTCTGTTAACCAAGTGTTACCCTTGCGCCCCTCTGGGTCAAGGGCAGCCGCGTTGACGTCAGGCCCCAGGTTGGGCCAGTTTCCACCTGCGACAAGTTGTCAACAGGAGGGGTCGGTTGTGGCCAAGGGCAAGGGGCGCCCGGTGTTCACACGCAAAGCGCTGGTGCACGGGGTCCTCTATGGAGGGGGCCTGGCCGTGGCGGCGTTTGCGCTCGCGTGGCTTGAGTACCGCTACACGATCAGGAGCCTGCCGACGGAAATCTATGTCGGGGTCATCGCCTTGGCCTTCACTGGCGTGGGGCTTTGGGCCGGTCAAAAGATGAACCCGAAACGGGCCGAGGCGTTCGAGCCGAATGAAGCCGCATCGGATGCGCTGGGTCTCTCTGAACGCGAGCGACGCGTGCTGGAGCTGATCGCCGATGGGCAGTCGAACAAGGAGATCGCCCGGACCCTCGGCATCTCGCCCAACACAGTGAAGACCCACCTCTCGCGGCTCTTTTCCAAGCTCGACGTGTCGAAACGGACCCTGGCCGTGCGCCGGGCGAGGGAGCTTTTGATCATCCCGTAGTGCCCAGCTGAAGCTGAGGAAAAACGGGCCTTTCGGCGGAATCACCCCTTTGGGTGACAGACTGAAAGGCAACGACGCAGCAGGGCTAAAGGCGTCGAAAATGAAGGATCACACCATGCAACGTATCGCACTCACCTACGGCGCCATCTCAGGGCTCATCATCATCGTGAGCATCCTGCTCAACCACTACATGTCCGACAGCGCAGGGTCGGAGTGGCTTGGCTATCTCATCATGATCCTGGCGCTCTCCGCCGTCTTCTTCGGGGTGAAGCAGCACCGAGACGGCAACCAAGGCGGCGTCATCCGCTTCTGGCCAGCCTTCGGTGTTGGCATCCTGATCAGCCTCGTCGCCAGCCTTGTCTACGTGGTGGTTTGGGAAGTGTACCTCGCCGTCTCCGGGATCGATTTCGCCCAAACCTACGCCGATGAGCTGCTGGCGAAGAAAGAGGCCGCAGGCGCAACGGAAGACGAGCTGGCTAAGGCCAAGGAGAAGATGGACCGGATGGTCGCCCAGTACGCGAACCCGCTGTTCCGCATCCCGGTCACGTTCTCAGAAATCTTCCCCGTCGGCGCAGTCGTATCGCTGATCTCCGCCTTCATCCTGCGGAACCCTAAAGGTAAACGCGACTAGAGCTTTTCCTCTAGACTGCTAGCTAGGTGCCCGGCCAGGCAATGCCAGGCCGGTTGTTCTGCCATGCGGGGAGGCGTTGTGCCTTTGTTTCGTGTTGTCTTGGTCGGCACAGGAATTTCGGTCCCGTCTGACGGAGACGACGCGCCGATGATTGGTTTCGCAACAAGTCGCTTCGTGAAAGCTGTGTCTCTCGAAGAAGCTATGCAAGGAGCCATCGAGGAAGTCTTGGCTGAATGGACGGAAGGAACTTGGGCTGAGGTCAACGAAGGCTCTGTTCCGACTGTGGTGGTCGATTCGGTGTATTCGGTCAGTCTAATCAGCCGACTCTTTCGCCGTTTGCCTACTGGCGGCTACACTTTTTTCGACACACCGGATGAAACCTCCAATTGAACACTAAGGCTGAAGCACCGGTTCTCTGCTCATCTCGCCTGAGAGGCGCTCCGTTACCGCGAGCGCTTCGAGGGCTTCGCGGCGCATGGCGGCTCCGGCGTCGCTGCTGCAGGCGGCATAGAGGCGCGCGGTCTCATTGTAGGAGAGGTTGAACGCCTCAATCATCGCCTCGCGGGTGGCGCGGATGGGTTTCTCGCCCTCGACGACCTCCTGCATCCGGTCGCGGAACAGGGTCATGCTGTCATAGCTGGGGCAGACCTGGTTCAGGCGGTGGAGACTGCCGAGCTTTCTCGCCAGCAGCACCAGATCATCCTGCCGCGAGCGGAACGCATCAGCGGCTTCAGGCACATCAGCCTGGGCAGCGGCAAGGAAGAGGAAAGCAGCGGCGAGCATCGCGAAAGCTTAGACTCAGTCGCCGGTTACCGAAACCGCAAGGCGCCTTGGACGGCCCTGCGGGTTTCGTCCCAGGCAACCCTAGAGAGGGCTTCGGCGAGGGGGAGGAAGGCGGCGTCCATCGCGTCGTCGGCGGCTTCGACCGTTCCCGAGACGTAGCGGCAGGCATAATCGACCATCACGAAGTGCCGGTCGCCTTCTTGCTCAGGGAGGGACTCAAAGACGTCGATCAGGCCGAGGACTTCGACGGTGCAGCCTGTCTCTTCCAGGATTTCGCGCACCACAGCATCTTCAAGGGCTTCCCCTTGTTCGACCTTGCCGCCGGGGATGGACCAGTGGCCTTTGAGAGGCTGGCGGCCACGCTGGATGAGGAGGACCTCGTCGCCCTTGAGAACCACGCCGCCAACGGCAACGATGGGTCGCTGATTGCTCACGTTTGATCTCCGGTTTCGCTCATGAATGCTCGCTTCGCCTTGAAAGACAGCCCGTCAGCGCTGGGCGTGCATTTTGATTTCCCGATCACCGACAACTTCCCTGCGCGCTACAACATCGCACCGAGCCAGCCTGTTGGTGTGGTGCTGCATGAAGGCGGCGCGCGGCGTTATCAACTGGTGCGGTGGGGTTTCGTGCCCGCCTGGGACAAAGACGGCACCTTTATGAAGAAGGCCATGGTCAACATCCGCTCGGAGACGGCGCACGAGAAAGCCAGCTTCCGGAATGCCTGGCGACGGCGGCACTGCCTCTTCCCGCTGAACGGCTTTTACGAGTGGCGGACCGAGAACAAGGTGAAGCAGCCTTACTTCATCACCACGGGGCCTGATGCTCCGCTGTTTGCGCTGGCCGGGCTCTATGAAGACTGGCTGGGCGCTGATGGGAGCGAGCTGCGCAGCGCTGCGTTCCTGACCCGCGAGTCGGAGGGGGATATCCGCCAAATCCATACCCGGACGCCGGTGGTCGTGGCGAAAGAGAATTATGCCCAGTGGCTTGAAGCGGACGAGCTGGACGATAGTTCAGCGTGGGACGTGGTGAACGCACCTGCCGCAAGCTTCATGTTTTGGCCGGTGGACCGTCGTGTCGGAAGCTGGAAGGAAGAGGGGCCGGAGTTGATCACACCCACGGACGAGGGTGAGCTTCGGTCTGAGGGGGCGCCTGAACCGGTCAGGACGCGTCTGTTTTAGAAGAGAGGGAGACCTGATCCATGATCCGTTTGTTTGTAGCCATCCTATTCCTGGTGCCCGGCGCGGCCCACGCCGCGGACCTTTTGAAGAAGGCTGAGGTCGAGAACTTCGTCAAAGTGATGGAGGCGATGGAGGGCCTTGAGGGTAAGTACCCCGACGCCGAGGCTAACTTTGACATGAACATCGATTTCCAAGAGGCGATGGGCATGATGGACACCATGTTCAAAGACGGAAAAATCAACGTCTTCGGACCGGCGATGGATGCAGCCATGAAGCATCCTGAATTCAGCCGCGACATGATGAAGATACTGCGTGGTAATGGCTTCTCATCGGTTGAGAGCTTTGCCGACGTGGGCAATCGCGTTGCCGCCGCAATGATGCGTGCTGAGATGAGCAATGATGACCTGCAGCAAATGAAGATGATGGCGAGCCTGCCTGAGTCGCAGATGGCGATGATCCCAGAGCCGATGCGTAAGATGGCGATGATGGGCCCGACGATTGCTGCGGCAATGGAGAAGGTTCCGGCCGCTGACGTGAAGCTGGTCAAGAAGATGAAGCCTCTTCAGTAGAGGCCTGAGGCGCGGGCGGCGGGTCCTCCGCCGCTCGCCCTATTGCTGCAGAAACTCTCCGCGGAGGTCGATGGTGTCGGCCTCACCCACCTTACCCCAATGATCGGTGAACCACGTCTCGGCTGCCTTGCGGCCGATGTCTTTCAGTTCACGGAGGAAATGGATGTCGGTGTCGTACTTGCTCTCAAGTGGGAAGTGATCGAGCAAGCTGTCCGCGCGGATGCCGTGGTAGCGGATATCGGACAAGCGATCCGTGTACTCCTCTTTCAGCCAGCCTTCACGCTTCAGCTTCTGGACGAAGTTGATGGCCCGCATCTCTTTCAAGAGGGCTGAGTTGAAGGTGATCTCGTTGAGGCGGTTCTCAATCTCGGGGACGGTCGTCGGGACTTGATCGCGGTGCATCGGGTTGATGTGCACCACCAAGAGGTCGCCCACCTCAGTCTCATAAAAAAGCGGCCAGAGCGACGGGTTGCCCATATAGCCGCCGTCCCAATAAGCCTCGCCGTCGATCGTCACAGCTTGGAAGAACTGAGGCAGGCAGGCGGAGGCCATGACGGCGTCGATGCTGACATCCTGGGTGGTGAAGACTTTCACGCGGCCACTGCGGACGTTCGTAGCACTGATG
This sequence comes from Pseudomonadota bacterium, assembly GCA_039198765.1. Lineage (GTDB taxonomy): Bacteria > Pseudomonadota > Alphaproteobacteria > Caulobacterales > Parvularculaceae > Parvularcula. Next base: position 36,692 of record JBCCTF010000007.1, on the reverse strand, counting down.
AACAATTTGATCTTCGTGCATTTCTGAAGGCGTTCGAAGTCGACGATCTCCTGCACCGTGTCGCGGAGCGGATTCCAGTTCATCGGGTTGAGCTGGTAGGGCGAGAACGTGCTCGTCGCCGCGCTGAGGGCCTGCTGGCCTAGGGCCCTGGTGAAGTCCTGGGCGAACGGAATCGGCGCGGTGAAAGGAACCTCGAAAGGGTTCTTCAGTTTGCTGACGGCTTCCCAGAACTCGTCCAGCTTATCTCGTGCGCCCTGGTCGTCGCCAAGGTGCATGCCGTAGGCGAGGACCGCTGCGTTCATCGCCCCTGCGCTGGTGGCGGTGATGGCGTTGATTTCCACCACCTCGTGCTCAAGCAGGTAGTCGCAAATGCCCCAGGTGAAAGCACCGTGGGCACCACCACCTTGGAGGGCGAGGTTGATCGGCTTACGGACGGGTTTCGCCTTAGGCATGGGTTAGTGAGCGGTCCAGCCGCCATCCACCGCATACGGATAACCGGTCGAACCGCTACCCGCGTTGGAGCAGAGATAGGCAAGGAGGCCGACGAGGTTCTCGTAGGTCACAAACTCTTTCGTCGCGTGCGCATCGTCGAGCAGCTTGGATTTCACCTCATCAGGGGTCATGCCCCGCGCTTTCGCGTTGTCTTCCATCTGCGCTTCGAGCAGCGGGGTCAGGGTGAAGCCTGGGCAGATCGCGTTGCAGGTGACGCCGTGCTCGCCCGCTTCAAGCGCCACGGTCTTGGTCAGGCCAACGACGCCATGCTTGGCTGAGTTGTAAGCGGACTTGAACGGCGAGGCGATCAATCCGTGTGCGGAGGCCACGTTGATTATGCGGCCAAACTTGCGGTCCATCATGCCAGGGAGCGCGGCTTTGATCGTGTGGTAGTTGGACGTGAGGTTGATAGCGATGATCCGGTCCCAGGTATCGTCGTCATACTCAACGATCGGGGCCACCTTCTGGATGCCTGCATTGTTGATCAGAATATCGATCCGGCCGTGTGCTGCCTCTGCGCCACGGATGAGGTTCCGGATTTCCTCAGGCTTCGTCATATCCGCGCCGTCGTAGCGAACGTCGACGCCGTGCTCGCCAGCAATGCGGGCGCGGTTCTGCTCGATCTCATCGGCATCGCCAAAGCCGTTCAGCGTGATGTCCACGCCCATCTCCGCCAGGCCCTCAGCAAAGGCGAGGCCGATCCCCGACGTGGAACCGGTGATGACGGCTTTGCGGCCGCGAAGATCGTCGAACATGGTGAAGCTCTCCAGGGAACTGAGGTGAATGCGATGGCGGGCTGATAGGGCAGGCGCGCGAGGCTTCCAAGGCCTTTCCGCGTGATAAACCAATACACGGGAAAGGAGTGCCTTGGCGCAATGCAACCTTAACGGGTGGTGTGATAACCCACATCCGGGATATGTGGAGTACGGACATGAAACGGCTTGTCATTGGGGTTTCTGCCAGCGCGTTGTTTGTTGCTAGCGCTGCCGCGCAGACGACCGACGACGTCTTGTTCAATGGTACTGTTGGCGATGCGTGCACGGTGGTTGCTGATACCGATGGTACGTTAGCACTCAACGGGACCTCAACGGTCTTGGGGAGTGCTGAAGCGGGCGGTGCTGCAGGCACAGCGACCGTCACGACAAACAACACGACGTTCAACGTGACGATCGATCCGATCGCCGCATTCACCACCGGTCCTGCCGATGCTGACACCAACACCACGTTCGCGACACAGTATGATGCGGCGGGCGCCACGACAGCTACAGATGTGGACGGCGCGACGCCGACGACACTGGGCAACGGTGTGACGAACCTGACCGTGGATGCGGCGGCGACAAAGACGTCCGGGACGTTCTCGGCCGGGACCTATCAGCTGACGGCGACAGTACGATGCTCCTCCTAAAGACCTTCTTTGCACGGACGGCTCTCGTGCTCTTGTGCCTGGCGACGCTCGCTAGCGAGGCAGCGCTGGGCCAGAGCCTGTCGCCGATGCGGGCCGAGGTGGTGACGTTTGGTGATGTGGGTGCGGTGCGGACCTCCCTACGGAATCCGTACACGACGGCGCGGCGGTTCGACATTGAGGTCTTTGATCTGGACTGGAACAAGGTGGATGACGCGCGGTTGACGCGAAAGACATTATCGCTAGCGCCAGGGGCGACGACCTCGATCCTCGCGCTGCTCCCCGTCACGGATGAGAACCCGCGCAGTGTTTATGTCTGCGCCTCCTCACGATCCTATCGGCCGACCAGTGCGGGCCTGAGAGGGCAGGTATGCGGACGATATCAGGTTATCAAGCGCCAGCTCTAGGCGCGCTTGCGTGCCTGGGCGCGGCGGCGTCGGCGCAGGATCAGGATGCGCTGTCGCAACCGATCCTGATCCCGTCGCAAAGCTCCGTGTTCAACCAAAACTCCGTGAACTTGCCGAGCGCGCCATCGGTCAGCGGCCAGGACATTGTGCGCGGCGCTGACGGCACCACGTGTCAGTCCGCTGTCGCCTCTGGCGGGCCGTATCTGGATGTTGGTGTGCTGCAGAGCCAGGACTTCTATGCTCGCGATACAGCTGCACTCTACGGGCGGGTCGTGTTTCCGTTGGGTAAGCGCGGAAAGCGGCTCGACTGCACACGGCTCTATCAGCTGGAGATCGAACGCATGCGGATGGAGCTGGAACTCCTCCGTCTGGGTACCTCCTTTGGTGATGTGCTCGCCGTGGGTGAAGATGCGCGGGCAGCCGAAGTTGCGCCTGAGCCTCAGCCTGTTGGCGGGGTCGTTGTACGTCCGCCCACGCAAGCAAGTGCTCCGCCGATGCAGCTTGCCTATGAAGAACCTGCTCCGGCCCCAGAGCCTCAGCCTGAGCAGATCAAAAAAACGAGCGCATCGACGTCGTTCTATTTCGTTCAAGCTGGCGCGTTTTCCGAAGCGTCGATTGCAGCAGAGCGGCTTGAGGCCATCAGCCAGTACGCGGGGCGCGATGATGGCACCTTGAAGCCGCTGACACGACGCGGCGAGACGTTGTTCCGTGCTCTGGTGGGGCCTATGCCGCGGGAAGAGGCAGAAAATCTGTGTACAGATCTTCCGTGGGACTGCTTTGTAGCGCAGCTTTAGGCAGCGCCTTCCTGGCTTGCGTAGGCCTCTTCAAGAATTCTGACGATCTCGTCTCTCCCCTCGCGCTTGGCATCATCGAGCGGTGAGTGGCCCCACCGATCTTTTGGCGCGATGTCGGCGCACAGGGAGAGGAGGTAGCGTACGGTGCGTTCTTGCCCCTCTGACGCTGCAAGGTGCAGTGCGGTTCGGCCATCATAATCTGCCGTAGACGGATCAATACCTGAGGCGACCAAGCGACGGATTTCACCATTGTCTCCGCGCGCGGCGGCGGAACAGAGGTAGGTTACTTCATTTGCCTTTCGCTCGACCAGCGGTCGTCGTGGGTCGATCAGCGTATGATCGTCGAGCATGTTAGCGTAGGTGTGGAAGGCGTACGTCTCGACCAAGCGCTTAGAAAACGCGACGCCGCGGACGGGGTTGCCGAGGGGATCAAGGCGCGGGCTATAAAGCGCGATCCCGCACACGCCCGGCACCACAAGGAACATTCCTCCGGACACGCCGGATTTTGCGGGAATGCCGACGGAGAATGCGTACTCTCCGGAGAAATCATACATCCCGCAGCTGGCCATTAGGGAGAGAGCGTCCTTCACCACCTCGCTCTCGAACACCTGCGTGCTCGTGAGCGGACAGAGGCCCGCATTGGCGTAGGTGGCGGCGAGGACGGCGAGCTGTTTCACGTCAACGGTGATCGAACAGGTTTGGAAGTAGAGATCCAACGTCTGTAGAATATCCGTATCAGGAGGGAACGCACCTTGTTCCCGCATCATGTAGGCGAGGGCAAAGTTGCGGTCGGCCGTCTCCTTCTCCGACAAGAAGACGGTGTTGTCGAAGCCTGCCTTGGTGTTGCCGCACAGCGCGCGCCACACCTGCATCACATGGTCGAAGCGGTCGGCGTTGCTGCGATCAGGCTCGATCAGCGAGGCGCAGGCAATCGCTCCGGCGTTAATCATCGGATTATGGGGCAGCCCATTCTGGTTGAGCGTCAGCTCATTGAACCCAAGGCCCGATGGCTCACGACCCACGTGTTGGTGGACGGCGTCCCGACCCATCGCATTGAGCGCGATGGCGTAATTCGTCGGTTTACAGACGGATTGCACGCAGAACGGCACACTATCGTCACCGATGGAGAACTGCTGGCCATCCACTGTGCAGACGGCGACCGCAAACAGCTCAGGATCGACCCGCGCCAGCTGAGGGATGTAACTCGCCACCTCTCCGCTTCGGTCAGCGGAAACCTCGCGGTACATGTCGGTGATCCGTCCCTCGAACGCTTCGAAGGTCGGGATGACGAGGTCGCCCGACAGGCCACGCGCAATCAGTGTCGCGTTTTCCGGCGCGATGATCGTCTGAACCTGCGAATCCTCGAGCACCCCATCGCTAGGCAACCCGCGAAGGGTCTTTACGGTCTTAGCGATCCGCGGGTCATCAGCCTCGAGACCAGCGCGCTTCAGCGCAAGGAGCAGCGCCTCTGGCGTCAAGTGGCCATCCTTGCTCTGCCGCGCGGCTTGGTGAATGTTGCGTGAGAGTGTGTCGTGACTGGTGGTCTGAAAATCGACGACAGGCGCGGACATAGTGTTCTTTTCCTTGAGTTTCATGGAGCGCAGCCATGCCGCTCCGACCGTGTCATGTTCGACCGATGTCTCGATTGCCAGTGTTCTTGGCAACGCGCACATGGGTCCCAAACGCTCGCATGGGGCGTGTGAAGGAGATAAAATGCGGATTTCTGAAGTCCCTGCAGGGGAGAACCCGCCCACAGACATCAACGTGATCGTTGAGGTGCCCCTCGGTAACGAGCCGATCAAGTACGAATTCGACAAAGACTCAGGCTCGGTCTTCGTGGACCGCTTCCTCTACACATCTATGCGTTACCCCTGCAATTACGGGTTCATGCCGCACACGCTTGCCGGTGATGGTGACCCTGTCGACGTGATGGTGGTCGGCAACCGCCCACTGATCCCGGCTTCTGTGGTCCGCGCGCGGCCGATTGGCGTGCTGATTATGGAAGACGAAGCCGGTCTGGATGAGAAGATTCTTGCGGCTCCACATAAGAAGCTGACGTCGTTCTACGATGACATTCAGACCTACGAAGATGTTCAGCCGCTGCTGCTTGAGCGGATTTGGCACTTCTTCGAGCACTACAAGGATCTCGAGCCCAACAAGTGGGTGAAAGTGCGCGAATGGCAGGGCAAGGACGTGGCTGAGCGCCTGATCGAAGAGGGCCTCGCAAACGTGAAGAGTGGCGCTTGAGGCCAGTGATTGCATTGATTTGCCTTGGTGCGGCGCACCAAAAAACCGCGGAAAGTGGCTTAACCGTGAAATTTAATGTTGTCCGTTAATCTTTAATGTGGACAGCGTTAAGCGTATTTGTTAACGGATCACGAGGCGTGAGTTGCGCCTGAAATTGTCTCTTTAGGGGGTTTAGCCATGAAAAAGACACTTGCTGCAATCGCAGCTTCGTCGATGGCGATTACGGGAGCACACGCTGCCTCGATCATCATTGACGATTTCGACCAAAACATCGCGGTCGGCCTCACCCTTGGTGGTGGTGCTGAGACGAATTCTGCCGGTGACAACTACATGTCTCCGTCGGGGTTGATGTTTGATCGTTTGATCACCGTCTCGAGCTCGAACGCTCAAGGCTCCAATATCGTCGTTGCTGCTGACCAGCTTACCGTGAATTCCGGTAACCTCGGCCTGATCGAGGGCTCCATTGAGTGGACGCTTTCCGACACGTCGGGCGGCGTTGACCTCACGAACAGCGCGGTTTTCCAAGCTGACATCGTCGCTAACTCAGTGTCGACTTCGGACGGAGTTGTCGACATGACCCTGACTCTCGTCAGCGGCATTGGTGACACGGAAGTTTCGGAGACCGTTAGCTTCACGATCGCACAAGGCGACGACCTTCTGTCCGTCAACCTGTCGGACTTCACCACGGTCGACATGTCGGACATCGACAGCATCGTTCTCGCTTACACCTCGCAAGAGTTTGAAGGCTCCGACTTCACGCTCGACAATGCGGTTGTGTTCACGAACGTCCCGGTTCCGGGCGCTCTGCCGCTCATGCTCGCCGGTATTGGCTTTTACGCCGCTCGCCGCGCGCGCTTCAAATAAGTCTCTGAACGAGGCTTTCTCTTAATCCCCCAAAGGGATTGCTCAGGTAGCTCCGGTCGGCTTACGCCGCCGGAGCTATTTGGTTTTTGGGCGGTTGGCTGGTGCCCGTAGCATCGCAGAGGACCCGTTGAATGGTGAGTGAACGTTACGCGTACGATGAGCGGACGACTCTCAGGTCTGAGCATCTGAAAGCTGAAATCTGTCACCGCGGCCTCCGTCTTGCCTCTCTTCGGATCGCACCTTTCGGTCATGAGGAAGAGCTCCTCGCAACCCTCGACGATCCATCATTGTTCGCTAGCGATGACCATTTTCTTGGCGCAATTGTTGGTCCGTATGCGAACCGAATAGCTCACGGTCAATTCTCCATTGATGGTCAGGCGTTTTCAGTTGAGCCCAATGAAGGACCACACCTCCTGCACGGAGGACCATTCGGATTTCACACTCGGCTTTGGAGCAAGGCCGATGGCCATGACGCAAACGAAGCGAGCTTCCGCCTCACATGGCATGATCCAACAGGGCGTTTTCCTGGCCAAATCAGAACGGCAATAACATTCAGTATACAGGATGCCACACTGCAGCTGAACATTGAGGCGACCACTGATGAGCCGACGCCCTTCAATCCAACCTATCACCCATACTTCAATTTGGCTCCCGATATGACGCCAGCGATGGCGGGCCATGTGATCTCAATCAACGCGCAGAATCGACAAGTGATGGATGGGCAAGGGATTCCGACCGATGCAGTTGAGCATATGTCCGGGGATACGACGGTCTACAATGCGGCAGCCGCCAACCTGTCTCATCCACTCGACGACAGCTATCTGTGTCCGGATGGAGTCGTCAGTCAGATTTCACATCCAGATTCAGAACGTATACTGACGATTACATCGGACGCCCCATCCACCCAAATCTACACTGGCCACCACCTGGGCGACGATACCGGAGAGTGGCCGTACGTTCGCGGTGCTGGCGTTTGTGTTGAGCCGCAACACCCGCCTAACAGTCCCAATCATCCCGTATGCGGATCAACCATTCTGTATCCTGGTCAGGTCTTCAGGCGACGCATGGCCTTCACGTTTTCGAGGCAGCGTTAGCGTTCTGGTCCTCGCATCCTTTTCTCGACAGCCCAAATGATATATCTTTTGCGCTGGAGGAATGCCTTTGGCCACGTATTTCGACCATCTTTGGGCGGAGCACAGGATCGCTGCGGCGGATAGCGTCTACGATCTGATCGCGATCGATCGCGTGTTGCTGCACGAAAGGACGGGTTCCGTTGCGCTGAGTGCGCTGGCTGAAAAAGGCTATAACGTACGCGATCCATCTCGCGCCTTCGCGATTATGGACCACATCGTTTCGTTCCGGGAAGGCCGTGGCCGAGACGAGGCGCGCAGCCCGGGCGGCGACGCCTTCATCACACAGACTCGCGCCATGGCCAAGGCCGCAGGGATCCACCTCATCGATACAGACGATCCGGCCCAAGGGATCGTCCATGTGGCTGCGCCAGAGCAGGGCATCGCCCTGCCGGGATTGACGCTGGTCTGTCCTGATAGCCACACCTGCAGCCTCGGAGCGCTTGGTGCACTGGCGTGGGGTATTGGCTCAAGCGAAGCAGAGCATGCACTGGCCACCGGCTGCCTCAGGGTCAAGAAGCCTGAACAGATTCGTGTACAGATAGATGGAGCGCTCGAGGAGGGTGTCACTGCTAAGGATCTCACCTTATACCTTATTTCTGAGTACGGAGCATCAGGTGGGAGGCGCGCTGCAGTCGAGTTTTGTGGCACCGCGGTGGCGGCATTGTCGATCGAAGAACGGCTGACGCTGTGCAACATGGCGGCAGAGTTTGGGGCTTTCACTGCCATTATCAAGCCAGATGCAAAGACGCTCGCTTATGTTCGTGGCCGTCCCTTCGCACCTTCGGAATTGTCTGCGTTGTCTTCCCTCACTAGGATTGCACAGACGTGTACTGATGACCGTAGTCGGGTCATTGCGGTCAACGCATCGGAAGTGCGCCCAAGGATAACTTGGGGAACCAGCCCGGAAGACGCCGTTCCACTGGATGGCAACGTTCCGGCACATGCGGAGGCTAAGCGTCTCGATTATATGGGATTAAGTGGTGGGCAAGCGATAAAAGGCCTGGCCATCCAAGGCGTGTTCATTGGATCGTGTACGAATGGCCGTCTATCTGACCTTCAGGCTGCGGCGAGTGTGCTGAAGGGGCGCCGCCTCGCACCTGGCGTGCGCGGTGTTTGTGTCCCCGGATCGTGGGCTGTACGGCGTGAGGCGGAGGCGCTCGGTCTCGACGAGATTTTTAGGCACGCAGGTTTTGAGTGGGGTGCACCGGGCTGCGCGATGTGTTTCTACGCGGGTGGCGAAACGTTTCCTCCAGGGTCTCGCGTCGTCTCCTCCACCAACCGCAACTTCGAGGGTCGCCAGGGCCCAGGCGTGCGGACGCATCTCGCAAGCCCGGCTGTTGTCGCCGCATCAGCCGTGGCTGGTGTCATCGCCGCGCCCTCCGACTTGCCCTCGCTGAGCGAGGTGGCGTGATGCCAGAGCCCTTCGTGAAGCACACAGGCACTGCGGTCGCCCTCCTGCGTGATCATATCGATACGGATCAAATTATCCCGAGCCGAGAGATGAAAACGGTGTCGCGGAAGGGACTCGCAGACGGCTTGTTCGCTGGTTGGCGGTATGCGGAGCCTGGTGGTCGCCACCCCAATCCCGACTTTGCCCTGAACGCTCAGAAAGCCCACGGCGCAAGTGTTCTTGTGACAGGAAAAAACTTCGGATGCGGATCATCGCGCGAGCACGCAGTTTGGGCTCTCGCCGAGTATGGGTTTCGCGCGATCATCGCAGAGAGTTTCAATTCGATTTTTCACGGCAATTGCCTGCGCAACGGTATCTTGCCGATTACGCTCGATGATCAGCATGCGTTGGAAGGGCCGACATGGACGGGTGGCGAGACCGTCACGATCGATCTTCCAACGCAGACCGTCGCTATCTCATGCTTGCCAGAATGGGTTGGCCGGTTCGCAATTGACGACTACCCCAAACGGCTTCTTCTCGAAGGTCTCGATCCGATAGGTTTGACGCTCCAGTCATCCGATCTGCTGGACGCTTTTGAGGCGCGTGATCGCGAAGCTAGGCCTTGGGTGTATGCTGACTATTCTGCCGCCAAGGCTGATTGACCGGAAAGCGATCGTTCGATCAAACCGCGCTCCTCAAGTTCAGAAATCCTGTCATCGTCAATGCCAAGGGCGTGAAGAACCTCTGCCGTGCGCTGACCAATTTCCGGAGGATTGATCTCCAAGCCTAGACGCTCGCCGTCGATAGTCAAGGGCATGGCTGGGAGGGCAATGTCCCCGCCATCTGGGATGGTCATATCGAGGAGGCCGCCGCTTTCGTTGAGGTGGGGATCATCGAAGAGATCTTCAGGGCGCTTGATCGGCGCGAAGGGGAGGCCAAGCTTCTCGAGCTTCTCCGACAAAGCTTGAAGCGTGTACGAACTGAAGAGATCGCGGAGACGAGGGAGGATCGTCTCTCGCGCAGCAACGCGTGCATTGTTCTCCGCCAGCGTAGGATCAACGGCCCAATCGGCCAGCTCAAAGGCTTTACAGAGAGTCTGCCATTGGCCGTCTGAGACAACGCCGATAAAAATCTTCTCGTCATTCTGCACATCGAACACGTCGTACACGGCCCAAGCCGAAACACGTGCAGGCATGGGGGCCGCTGGCGAGCCGGTGACGGCGTACTGCGCCATGTGCTGGCCCACGAGGAACACGGATGTTTCGTAGAGCGACGCGCTGATATGCCGACCTTGGCCTGAGCGCTCACGGTCTTGCAGAGCGGCCAAAACGCCGATAGCGCCGAACATACCGCCGGTGACGTCGATGACTGACGCGCCAGCCCGCAACGGCCGGCCGGGAGGACCGGTCATGTAGGCGAGGCCACCCATCATTTGCGCAACTTCGTCCAGCGCTGTTCGGTGCGCATACGGACCATCCAGGAAGCCTTTTTCAGAACAGTAGATCAGCTTGGGATTGAGCTTGGACAGGTCGCCGTATCCGAAGCCCAGTTTATCGAGGGCACCGGGGCGGAAGTTTTCGATGAACACGTCGGCGTCCGCGATGAGATCGAGGGCGATCTGCTTGCCTTCATCCGACTTCAGATCGATCGCAAGGCTCTTCTTGTTCCGATTGTACATCGCGAAATAGCCAGCGCCGGAGCCGCGGAGGCGCCGGGTTTTGTCGCCGCCTACCGGCTCGACCTTCACCACGTCCGCGCCGAGGTCGGCCAGGATCAAGCCAGCCGCTGGGCCCATCACCATGTGGGTGAATTCCACGACTTTGAGACCGCTCAGGAGCTTGTTTGCTGATCCCATGGCTGTTCCTCCCGTGCGCAAGGCCGGGCTTGGTTCGGCGCTGCGCAATTGGTATATCTTTTAAAGACTAACCCATTTGGCGGGCAAAACCACGCCTTTCAGCGCAAAAAACGGAGCGGGTATGGCTGCAGACACCGTGCTCATCAGTGAAGTTGGGCCTCGCGACGGGCTTCAGAACTGTGCGTCGATCATGCCGACCGAGGCGAAAAAGGCTTGGATTTCAGCGCTTGCGGCCGCTGGCCTCACCGAAATTGAGGTCGGGAGCTTTGTGTCGAAGAAGCTGCTGCCGCAGATGGCGGACACTGGTGACATCGTGTCCCACGCGGTGGGGATCGAGGGCCTCTGCGTGGCGGTTTTGGTGCCGAATCTGAAAGGGGCGGAGCTTGCTGTGGCTGCCGGGGCGCATAAGATCACGCTCCCGATGTCGGTGAGTGAGACCCATTCGCTCAAGAACATCCGCCGGACGCACGATCAAGTGATCGAAGAAGCGGCTGCGATCCGGGCCTATCTCGATACCCTGCCCGAAGAGAAGCGGCCCCATTTTGAGGGGTCCCTGTCCACGGCCTTTGGCTGCACACTCGAGGGCGCTATTCCTGAGAAGACGATTCTGATGTGTGCAGAGCGTTTGGTGGGTGCTGGATGTGATGAGGTGGGGATTTCGGATACGACGGGGTATGGCGATCCGGTTTCGGTTAAGCATCTAGTGCGTTCTGTACGCGGAGCGGTTGGTATGGAGTATGTGACGGGAGTCCATCTCCACAACACGCGCGGTCTTGGCCTCGCCAATGCGTTGGCAGCTTACGAAGAGGGGATCACGACGTTCGATGCTTCGCTGGGAGGTCTTGGCGGTTGCCCGACGGCGCCGGGCGCGAGCGGGAATGTTGTGACGGAAGATCTGGTCTTCATGTTTGAGGCGATGGGAGTCTCGACGGGTATCGATATCGACTCGCTGATGGAGACGCGAGCGATGGTGGCCGAGGCGCTTCCGGATGAGGAACTCTACGGCTTCACGCCGCGAGCCGGCTTGCCGCTGGGATTCACACCGGCGCCGAAGGCTGCTGCATAGTCCGTAGGCGGAAGGGGCGCGTCGATGGATAAGGCTTGGGCGTTCGTAACGCTTGTCGGCTACGGCTTGGCGCTTATCGGCATTGGTGTGTGGGCATCGCGACAGGCGAAGTCGCAGGAGGCGTTCCTCCTTGCTGGTCGCAGTCTGGGGCCTTTCGTTGCTGGTCTGGCTTACGCGGCGTCGACGTCGAGCGCTTGGGTGCTGCTGGGCTACTCCGGATTTGTGTACGTCGCGGGGCCTTCAGCGCTTTGGATGGTGCCCGGGATCCTAGCGGGTTATGCCGCTGTGTGGCTAGGCGCGGGGCCAGTCCTGCAGCGGGCGAGCCGTGAACGGGGTCACCTGACGTTGACGGACTTTCTAGCGGAGGACGTGAGCGGAGCGGCTGATCGGATCATCCGTGTGCTGGCGAGTCTGATGATTGCCTTTTGCTTCTCCTACTACGTGGCGTCACAGTTTCAGGGCGCTGGTGTCGCGTTTACGGGGCTGTTCGACATCAGCTTACGCGATGGGGTGTTGATTGGCGCGGTGATCATTGTGGCGTACACGCTCCTTGGCGGGTTCCTCGCTGTTTCGGTGATCGACACGATTCAAGGCCTGCTGATGGCTCTCGTCGCCATCGGGCTGCCTATTGTCGCTTTCCTCGCCGTCGGCGGTTTTGAGGGGATGTCCGCTAGCCTGTCTGCACGGCCAGAGGTGTACACAGATAGTTTTGGCGGGCGGACGGGGTTCGTCGCGTTGGGATTTGTGACGGGCCTGTTTGCAACAGGGTTTGGTGCATTGGGCCAGCCGCATTTGATCGCGTGGATCATGGCTACCCGTGATGCCAAGGCGCGCGTAATGGGCGCAGGGGTTGCGATCTCCTGGGGTCTCTTCGTTTACGCTGGGATGGCTATCTTCGGACTGTCCGCCCACGCCTTATTTGAGCCTGGTGCGGTCGCCCCTGAGGGCATTTTCTTTGCGGCGGCGGAGACGCTGCTGCCTCCGGCGCTGGCGGGGATCATCGCGGCAGCGACTCTTTCTGCGATCATGTCGACGGTGGACAGCCAGCTTCTCGTCGCGGGCGGCGCGGTCAGCCATGACTTGGGCCTCGGCAAAGTGCTCGGTGGCCGCGAAGTTCTGGTTTCGCGCTTTGCCATTCTCGCCGTTTGCGGAGCGGCGATTGCCCTGACCTTCGGGCTGCCCTCGACGATTTTCGAACGGACCTTGTTCGCATGGACAGCGCTTGGTGCCAGCTTCGGACCTGCTGTGGTGCTTCGGGCGTTTGGCCAGAAAGCCAGCGGGTTCGGGGTGATCGCGTCGATGGCCATCGGGTTCGGCGTCTCGCTGGCGTTTGAGTTTGGATTGCCCGCCGGGCCAGGGGCTGCGTTTGCGCGGACGCTTCCTTGGGCTGCGGCCTTCGTCCCGCTGATCCTGACCAGACGCAGCGCCTAGGCGCATAAGGGCTTGGCGCGGGGCTGCGATCGTGCGAGCTTTAAAAGGTATACCAAAGTAAGGGGAGGGATCAGATGATCCGTTCGACGATACTCTCGCTCGCTTCGGCGGCAGCCGCGCTGACCGGCGTTGCCCAGGCCGAGCTTAATCCCAAGAACGCGCAAGACACGCTGACCATCATGCGGAAGATCCAGTGTTCGACCGTGGACAATGAGCCTGCGGTCTACTGGTGGCACGGCATCGCCTATGGTCGGCGGCAGGGCGAGAAGGACACACCGCTGTTCCTCGTTGAGGGCATGAACATCCGTGCGTGCTCCAGCGTAGAGAGCGACCAATCGGGCGACGGCTTCCACCTCGTCTCGCGCGAGATCCTTCTGTACAAAGATCTGAAGACAGGCCGTGTGCTGAAGACTTGGGACAATCCGTGGACCGGTGAAGAGGTCGATGTGCTCCATGTGGCCAACGATCCGGTGAACTGGAAGATGTACGAGAAGGGTCGCGACGGAAAAGCGGCTAAGTGGTCTGGTGAGATGGGTACGGACGGCACCTGGTGGTATCGTTCGACGTTCCCGCTTTGGTATCCGAACCCTCTGGCAAGCGAGTATGAGCCCGAGATTGGTGGTACCTATCACGCCACGGAGATGTTCAACTTCTTCGGGCGTACGGACGATCTGCTCGACGAAAGCACCACGACGGCCAAGGTCACTGTGGGTTGGTCCCGCCTGGCTGACTGGCTTCCCTGGATGAAGATGAACGGCCGCGAGGGCGTGATGTACATGCACACCGCGGGACGGAAGCTGGGCAGTTTTGACGAGCTGTCGGATACGATGAAGCGGGAAATCCGCCGCAACTATCCTGAATATGCAAGCCCGCCGCCTGCTGGTGATCCGCGTGAGAACATGACCAGCTGGAAGTACTACAAGGGCGTGCGCGATGGCCAGATTGAGCTTCCCTAACGCATAAGCACCGTACAAAGAAAAAGGGCCGGCGATCCGCCGGCCCTTTTTTGTGCGTGCTCAGATGAGTTAGAACTCTTTGCCTTCGTAGCTTTGCCAGTCGGCTGTCACGAAGTGCTCGTCGACTAGCGTGCGCTGGAACAGACGGTCACCTTTGAACCACTGCCAGACGCGGGCACGGGACTGTCCGTCATCGGACAGTTGGATCATCTCATAGAGATAAAGATCAGGCTCACCTGTCCGTGTCCAGTTCAGCATTGTGGTGCGGTTGAAGTCATCAAGCGCCACATCGCAAGCCCAGCCGTTGATAAATTCGTTGTCCCAATAAAGGCGGCCATCTTTCACCGTCGCGGGGAAGTCGCGCACATCGCGCCGACCGTCAGCCCACCGATAATGGTTCGTCTGGTGGTAGGGGTGCCCAGCTTCAGGGAACCGGCAGATCAGCCGAGACTCGTGCTCGTCGATCTTGTCCCCCGCCAGATTGTAGAAGCGGTAATTGCCTTCCCACACGCCTTCATGACGCGCGAGAAGCGGCATCAGCTTCTTGAGTTCATTGGACGTTGTTGCCTCGTCGGCGCTCTTCGATAGACCAAACATGTGCTTTTTTGCCACAGCCCGACACGAAAATGTCAAACGTCCCGCGTTTCGGGCTTGCCAACGCTAAAGACGCGAACGAGGCTAAAAGATATACCAAAGGTGCTGTCAGGGACAGCAAAAAGGGCAGGGAGAGGGATTATGCGCATGAAACGCGCGCTTTTCGCGACAAGTGCACTGTGCACTGCGGGACTTTTAGCACCATCAGCTCAGGCGCAAGTGGTCGATGGCGACGTCTCCGCCGACGACAGCGATGTGATCATCGTCTCAGCGCGGAAAAAGGAAGAAACGCTGGTTGAGGCGCCGATCGCGCTGAGCGTTTTCGGTTCCGACGCTATCGAGAACTTGCAACTTGAGAGCATCGATGACGTGGCGCGCTTCACGCCGGGTCTGTCGTTCTCGAAAGCATTTGGTCGGTCTACGGAGCGTCCGGTCATTCGTGGTCAGTCAAACGTTCTCGCCGGTGTGCAATTCGGCGTTGAGGCCGGTGCTGCCTACTTCGTCGATGGTGTCTACTACGCAGGCTCGATCCAGAACATCAACCCAAACGAGATTGAGCGCATTGAGGTCGTCAAGGGTCCGCAGTCGGCGCTCTATGGTAGGAACACCTATTCAGGTGCCATCAACTACATCACCAAGGGCGGTACGGATGAATTCGAAGCCGCCGCGCGGATCCGCTATGGCAACAACGACACTGAAGAGTACGCCGTGTCGATCGCTGGCCCACTCGGTGATGTGTTCAGTGGACGGCTTAACCTCCGCCGTTACGAGTATGGTGGTGAGTTCCGCAACGCCGTGACCGATCAGCTGGTCGGTGACGAAAGTTCGACGAACATCTCTGCCGTCCTCGACTTTGATCCAGCCGATAATTTCACGGCACGTCTACGGATCAACCACAACGACGATGACGATGGCCCGCTGCCGCTGTTCCTTCAGGATGCGTCACAGAACAATTGTGAGCCTGGTTACCGCTCGCTATCGACACGCTTCTTTATTCCGGGCACCAACGGCCTCCCGTTCCCGACGCCAGCTTATACCAATACGAACCAGTACTTCTGCGGTGTGATCCAGCCGGGTCAGGTGGCGATCAACACTGGTCCGGACGCGGACGGGGTCGCAAACACCATTCCTGGTGCGCTCGACAACACCAGCTTCATCCAGCCGATTTATTCGCTTGCTGACGGCACAGCGTTCGATGGTATCGAGCGTGAACAGACGATCATCAACTTCACCAGCGACTATCAAATGAACAGCGGACACTCGATCCGTGTGCTGGGTGGTTATCGCGATGAGACGGCTAAGACCGGTTTTGATAGTGACCACTCCCCAGTCAACTGGTTTGTCTCTGGTCCGACCATTGAGCCGTTCTTTGCCAATACCAACCGCGACGACATTGAGGATTGGAGCGCTGAGGTCACGCTGAATTCTCCGCAAACGCAGCGTGTGCGCTGGCTTGCTGGTCTTTATTACTATGATCAGGAGATCGAGGACAGCGACATTACGTTCGCTGATCCGAACGGGACGTCGCCTGACTCGTTTGAGGGTACGCGGACGGTTGAGAATAAGGCCGTCTACGGACAGGTCGAGTTTGATGCGACCGACAATCTGCGGATCACCATCGAAGGCCGGTACATGGAGGAGACCAAGACCGACTCCACTTCGCCTGATCCTGAGGCGACGTTCGACGCCTTCACCCCTCGGGTAACGGCGGACTTTGGCCTACCCAACGGCGGTACGGTCTACGGGATCTACGCCAAGGGCGTGAAGCCTGGCGGTCTCAACGGCGCTGTAGGTGCTGATGTTGGTCGTCCGACTTATGAGCAGGAAGAGTCGCAGAACTTCGAGATCGGCCTTAAGTCGCCACTTTTGAACAACCAATTCCTGTTCACGGCGGCAGCGTTCTTCATCGACGCGACGGATGTTCAGCTCACGGAAGCTGTCGCTGCGCAAAGCGGTGCTCTCAACTCGGTGGCGACGAACCAAGGTTCGGGTCAGCTGATGGGTATCGAACTCGATCTCAACGGCGACCTGAACGACTTCTTCTCGATGGGCGTCAACTATGCCTGGACAGATACGGAGTTCACGGATGGTTGTGATGCTGATGAATGGATCCTCACCTCTGGTGGTGGCCTTCTGACCGATCCTGCAAACCAAACGGGCAATGACTTCACGGCAGACTTCCCAGGCGCCGGCCCTGCCAGCTGCTCGATCGAAGGTCGCGCATTCCCTCTGACGTCTGAGCACCAGGCCAGCGGCTTTATCCGCTACGACAGTGCTGAGATCGGGCCGATGGGTTCGTCGTTCTTTGCCTCGGCTGATCTTTCCTACGAAAGCTCGAAGTTCGTTCAGGTGCATAACCGCGCTGAGACGGGTGACGCGCTGATCCTCGGTGGTCGGATCGGTTTCCAGCATGAAAACTGGACGTTCAGCGCCTACGGCCAGAACCTGACCAACGAAGACACGATCGTGGCTGGCACCAGATGGCTTCAATCGCCGTACTTCTTCGCGGACCTCGACACGACACCTGCTGGTGCATCGGGCAGTGCGCCACGTGCGTTCTTCGGCTCTCTCCGCCGTGGTTCGCAATACGGGTTTGAACTGCGCCTGCGTTACTGATGACGATGCCGTCATTGTAAGGCGTTCTATGGGCCGATCCTGTTCCCCGGGTCGGCCCTTTTTTGATTGGTAGACTGATGTTCCTTATACCTGTGATCTCTTCGTTGGCCTTTGGCCTTGCCGCGCAGAGTGCTGACGACATCCCCGGATACCTGGCGAGGGACAAGGCGGATTTTGAGGCGTTATGGTCCGGCACGTGGTCGAACGACCGGCAAGTGTTCTTCGCTGAGGATGCAGGTGTTGATTCTGCCACTCTCGCGCCCAAGCAAGAGGTTTTGCTGACGTCGAGCGATGAGGAGGGCCTAGTCTTCGCTGGCGATGCCGGTTCTATGACGAGCCGGTTGAAATTGCGTGATGGTGGATTGATCCAGACACTGACGAATGCCGATGGCGGCCCGGCTTGTGAGATCGCTTGGAAGCGCTCGGGTTCGCAGTTTGCGGGTTCGGCGAGTGGGGGCGGATGTGCTGGTTTGGTCTCTTGGGGCGAGAAGCGGGCGGATGGCTCTCTGTCCCTCACGCTTTCGGAAGATGCGCTGTGGTTTTCACTGAAGCCACGTCGCGGCACACCTCGGTCGGCGCAGTTCCGCCGTGTACGGCCCTTCACCTGCTGGGTGGCGGTGCTCCGCGGGGCAGAGCATGGTGATAGCGGCAAGGGGATGAGTGACTGGGACTTCCGCCGCGGCGTGAGGCTGCACGACCAAGGCGGGATCGCTTCGGTGACCACCGATGAGGACCCAGCCCGGACCGTTCGTTTGCAGCTGCGCGATGTGGACTGGACCTACGGCTCGCGGCGTCCATCCCTGACTCTCTACGTGCTCGGCGAAGACGACCGCGCGGTTTCATACAGCTGGACAGAAGGCGGCGCGGACCGGATCGGCATCAACCTGCGTTGGCTTCAGGCAAGTTGTACAGCTGACACTCTTTAGGCAGACAATTTCGTGAGGACGGAATCCGCCGCGCGATCGGCGGTTTCCATCGCGCCCTCCATGCCGGTGTGGTAGAATGACAGGTGCTCGCCAGCGAAATGGAGCCGCGCGGTGGGTGCGCCCATGTTATCAGCCCACGGCGTGATCGTCCCGGGTGCCCAATGCATGTAAGCGCCGCCCACCATGGCCTGGTCGCGATCCCAACGTGCCACCTCGAGCGGCCTGACTTTCATGCCGCGCTTCTCTGCGAGGATCGATGTGGCGAACTCGAAGAGTTCTTGGTCTTTCGCTGGGCCGATCGCGCCGTCCCCGTTGATCCACACCTTCATTCCGACGACTTCGCCATCCGGCGCTTGCTGGGGGAACACCCTCTCAATAGGCGTATCGGTCCACATCGAAAGCGGGAGGCCATCAGCGGGCATCTTCTCAATGGCGAGGTGGATCTGCCGAACTTGGGTGTACGGAAGGTTTTGGATTGCGGTCTGCGTGACCGCGTCGATCGGTGCGTCAATCCCGACGGCTCGAAGTGCAGGGAAGGGCAGTGTGCAGATGACATATGGCGCGCGGAACTGGCCTTGATCCGTCTCAATCACCACGCCGCCGCGGCCTTCTTCAATCCGTTTGATACGGACTCCCAACCGGACAGAACCGGCGGGCAAGGATCCAGCCATCGCTTCTGGCAAGCGTTGCGACCCGCCTTCGACCACATCACTGGGCCCGGCGGCGCTGTCCAAACGGTAGAGGGCCAGCGATCGCCACACATTGATCATGCTGTACGTGTCGAGATTGTTCGCATTCAGAGCAATATCGCACAAGGCGCGCGCCTCTTCGCTGAGCCCAGCCTGTGCCAGAAAGGCGCTCGCCGCAACATCGGAAGACCGCGCCGCATCTCGCCAGTTCGCCGGATCGTCAATCGGGTTGGCTGGCGCGGAGAGTGCGAAGAGCAGGCTGTCCGGTGCTGACCTTTTCAGCTGCTCAGGGAACGGATTTCCGGGATGTGTTGCCCAATCGGTGGTGCTGAAGACGTCGCCGCGAAAAATCATCGTCCGTTCGCGGCCTGTACCTTCAGGTGGGGCGATGATGCGTACACCGACCGTATCAGCCGCCTCCCTAATCCGCCGATAGCCTTTGCCGATCTGGATGCCCCCTGCCTCAGGACGTCCGGGAAGATGGTCGAGGGTGTGGAGGCGACCACCAACGCGCTCTTGCCCCTCGAGCACGGTGACCTTCACCCCGCGGGCGTTCAGCAGCATCGCTGCGCGCAATCCCGACAGGCCTGCACCGAGAATGAGGACGTCAGCGTCCTGCGCAGGCAAGATCGTCGGCGCGCATCCGGCAACGGTTGCAGCTCCAGCGCCGAGAAAAGCTTGGCGGCGGGTCCATTTCATGGTCGATTTCCCTTCGACGCGGCGGCAAAAAGATATACCAATAGCATATGAGCGATAAAGGCGGATGGGCAGCGCTGGCTGCGCGCGATGAGCAGGGCGCTGAAGAGACGCCTCAGGGTGAGTTCGGCAGGGGCTGGCCCGTGCTTGCAGCGGCATCGGTGGGCGTCGGACTGGGGTTGTCGCCGCTCCCCTTCTACACGATTGGCGTGTTCATCCCGCCTTTGATGCGTGAGTTTGCGCCGATGGGGTGGGCCGCTGGCGACATCCTCAACGCCCTCGCAATCTACACGATCGGCGCGTTCGCAGCGTCCCCATTTATCGGCATCATGACCGAGCGGTTTGGGGCGCGGCGTGTTGCGCTGACGTCAATCATCACGTTCAGCCTCGCCATGATGGCGCTGTCCCTCAACACGGGGTCAAAGTCGCTCTACTTCTTCCTTTGGATCGTGCTGGCCTTCGCGGGCGCGGGGACGTTGCCGATCACCTTCACCAGGCCGGTGGCCAACTGGTTCCAGAAGAACCGCGGCGTCGCCTTAGGGATAGCGTTGATCGCCACGGGCGTGTTCGGCGCGCTTTCGAAGTTTTTTGCACAGTTCATCGTGGCGAATGAGGCGTTCCATTTCTTCGCAGGGTCCGGCTGGCGCTCCGCATACGTGCTATTGGGCCTTCTGCCGCTCACGATCGCGCTCCCCCTGTCGTGGTTGAGTCTTCGGGATGTGCAGGATCTTCCTGCTCGCGATGCGCCGATCCTGAAGTGGAAGCTGCCAATCCTCGCGATTTCGGGTGTCAGCACGCTGATCTTCCTGTCGCTGGTGATGCAGCAGGTGCTGCCGTTGGTGCAGGCGAATGGTCTCCGGCTTGAGTACATCGTCGCGTTTGCTTTCGGGATTTTGGCGCTCGTTCCCGTTGGGTTGATGCTGTTCCTCAACATCGAAACAGCTCCGCCAAAGGTTTCGCAATCTGGTCCAATCGCTTTGCCCGGAGAGACGCTGGCGGAGGCTTTGCGGACGTGGCGCTTTTGGCTGTTGGCCGTTTGTTTTGTGCCGATCTCGTATGCGGTTGGCGCGATCATTCCCAATATTGAGCGGGTGCTGACTTCTACAGGCGGCATTGAGATGGATGAGGCAGTCGGCCTTGCGACCCTCACCGGTCTTGCGGTGCTCGGTGGACGGATTATAGGCGGTATTCTCATCGACCGGTTCTGGGCGCCGATGATTGCGTTTGTTTTCTTGGCCTCGCCAGCGATTGCGCTGTGGCTTCTCGCGCAGCCTGACTTGAACGCTTTCACCGCGACCATCGCTATTTTGATGATCGGTTTTGGAGCTGGGGTGGAGTACGACTTCATGGCGTACATCGTCTCTAAGTATTTTGGGATGAAGGCTTTTTCGGCGATCTACGGCGCGATCTACGGCTTCTTTGCCCTCGGCGCCGGCCTTGGTCCAACCATCTTGACCGACATCGCTGATGGCCGCGGTATCCACGTTTTCGGGATCAACACGGGGCTGTTCCCTGGTCAGGATTGGGCGTTCGCGTTGACGACGGCAGCGGTGATCCTTGTCATTTCAACCCTGCCGCTCTTGCTGCTTGGGAAATATCGGTACACAGACGACCACTAGGCGCCGTCGAACTGATCCCTGATCATCGTCATGATCTCTTCTGGGTGCATGTCGAGGAAGCCGAACGTCCACTCCGGGCATTCGACGATCGTACCGTTGGTCATGATGCCTTCAGCCCGCCTTGTGCATTCCTGCAGGCTGTCAGCCGGGTTGAGCAGCAGTTTGCGGTGTGGGAGCTCGCGTAAGCCATCCGTAAACGGAGTGGTGTAGGAAAATGCGGCTGCGTGCCCCCATTCGTACGCCTCGCCGCCCATGCAGGTTTGAAGGAACGAACGGTCCATCTTCTCAAGCGGCCAGTCTTCCCCTGCGGAAGCAACAATCCGCTTCCAGTTTTCGATGATCCGTGTGCCCTCGCGATCAAGCGGGATCGGTTCAAAGAACGATGAGAATTGCGCGCGCTCTTCATCGGTGAGGATTGCGGCAGAAACCATCGCGATCCCGCGCACCCGCTCAGGCTGCTGGCGAGCCATTTCGATTGCTACTTTCGAGCCCGTGTGGTTGCCGAACAGGTCAACCACCCGAAGGTCAAGTGCATCCGCAACCTTCCACATTTCGTCAGCATACATCTTCACCGTCGCATCATCCTCTGACGGTGGCCGATCTGACATACCGTAGCCGGGATAGTCCGCGCCGACGATGAGCCGGTCTTTGCTCGCCTCCAGCATGAAGTCTTCAAATTCGAGCGAGCTCTTCGGGCTTTGGTGAAGGCAGAAAAGCGCGGGCATTTCCGAGGGAAAGCCAGTCTGCCTAACATGAATTTGTCCGTATGCGCCGTCGGTGTACGATTTTGTGGTCGGCATCGCTCACACCTCCTCGGGTGCGACGGCAACCACCGCTTTGCCCTGGTTTTGTCCGTTCATCAGCTTCTCAAACAGCTCTGGCGCTTCGGCTAGACCGTTGGCCCGGTCCTCTTGAAAGTTAAGGCGGCCGTCGGCGATCCAGGCGCTGGCCTCAGCGACATAGTCATCCCAACGCGGATAAAAGTCATAGACAACCAATCCGGAAAGCTGTGCTCGTTTGCCGATGATCATCCCTGCGTTCAGCGGATGCTGGCTCTGCTGCGCGGTGTGGTAAGCATCAACAAGGCCGCAGAGAACGCCGCGAGCATAGGTCTGCGCGTGCGAAAGCGCGAGCATAGCCATGTCGGCGGACACGTTTTCGAAGAACACGGACAATCCGTCTGGTAACGTTTCGGCCAACGCTTCCCTCCAGCCATCCTGTTTGTAGTCGACGCACGCATCAAAACCATACGTGTTCGTCACAATTTTGCACTTCTCAGGACCACCAGCGATCCCGACGACCCGCTCCGCGCCATTGATCCGGGCGATTTGGCCCGCCGTCCCGCCCACGGGGCCTGCGGCTGCATCGACGAGTACGGTGTCACCATCTCGGACTTTTGCGAGTTGCGTGATCCCGGCCCAGCCCGTGAGGCCTGGCATACCGAGAACACCTGCATGGGCATTTAAGGGTGCAGTGTGCGGATCAATCTTACGAAAGCGCCCCTCGGTCAGCGCGACACTCTCGGCCCATCCGCCCTCCATTGAATGCACCCAGTCACCCTCTGCGACATCCGACGAGCGACTCTCAATCACCTGAGCAACCACTGCCCCGGGGATCGTATCGATGCCTGGCTCGGGCGGGGCTTCACCCATATGGCGCCCACGAATGCGAGAGCCCACATAGGGGTCGAGGGAGAGATAGACGACGCGCGCGAGGATACCACCCTCGGGGGAGGTAGGAGAGGTGCCCTCGATGAGCGCGAAATCATCAGCCTGAGGTTTCTGGTCAACACTATGTTTCAGAACGATCTTCTGCATGTGTCAGCCCTCCACCATTTCGATCAGTGTACCATTTGGCCCTGACATGGTGGCCGTTCGCTTGTCTTTGTAGATCACGCCTTCGCGTACAACTGGTGGAGTGATCCATGGTCCAGGAAGGCTGTCAAAGTCGGGGTGCCAAAGCGTGCCAACGGCGCAACCCGGGACGAGCATACCATTATGCCGTGGGCGGACGATTGCAGCCACCGGATACTGATCAACTTCGAGGAAAACATCCCGATCATGGACCATGGTTGAAATCCGATGCAGTTCCTCCTCCGACGTACCGTAGGCTTTAGCGAGCATCGTATAGACGATCTCCATGTCTCGACCCATGTCGAGACCGCAGTGTTTTGCCATCCATTCATTCGCCGCATCCATATCGCTGCAGCCCATCACCAGAATGAAGAGTTTGTCGATCAACGTCGCCGCCCGCGGAAGATCGAACGCAGGTAGGTCGTCGCGGATTTGTGTGAGGTAGACGATCTCCTCATCCGGGCCTTTCACCTGCATCGGGTAGATCGCGGGGAGTCCATCGATTTCGCGTGGTGGCCCAATGATCTCAAACGGACTGTTCAGCATACGTTCGTTCGCGGCGAGTACATCGGCGA
Organism: Pseudomonadota bacterium; assembly: GCA_039198765.1. Taxonomy (GTDB): domain Bacteria; phylum Pseudomonadota; class Alphaproteobacteria; order Caulobacterales; family Parvularculaceae; genus Parvularcula. The sequence goes on along the minus strand of JBCCTF010000007.1, from coordinate 13,087 downwards.
CGCAAATTTCGATAGCGTTCCAGCCATAGCTTCGTAGGGCTTTGAAACCGTCCACCGGAGGCTGTTCGACGAACCTGATGAAGATGTCTGCCTCGGAACTCGGTTGCATGACCGTCATCTTGCATCCCGCGCTGGCCGGTGTTCCCCAACTCTCTGCGAGGTCCGACGATAGCTCCCCGTCTTCGACAATAGAGTAGTCAAAATACTTCGCATAAAGATCAGTTGACCGCTGGAGGTCGCTGACGGTGAGGGTGGCGGCGCGGAGGAGTTTCATTCAGAACAACCTTTCGGCGGGCGTTTCGGTTCAGCTTGAAAAGGTATATCTTTTCCCCGACGTAAACGCCAGTGACGGAGAGAAGCACCATGGCCGCCTATATGATCGTCTTTGCAAAGGTCCATGATCGCACGCGTTTTTTCGCTGAGTACGCCGTGCCGACGGCGGAGTTGATCGCCAAAATGGGCGGCGAATATGTTGTCCGGGCGCCCGGTGTAGAGGCTTTCGAGGGCGGGCTTTTCGATGGTGATAGCGCTGTGATCTCCAAGTGGCCCGATAAGAACGCTATCAGAGCATTCTGGTCGTCGCCCGAATACGAGGCATTGAAAGCTGCGCGGCAGAGCCTTGCTGATGCCCATGTGATGGTGGTGGAGGAACCTTCGTGATCGGCCTCTCTTTATTGCTCCTTACGCTGATGGATGTGCCTCCTGCTTTGGAAGAGCGTGCTAAGATGCCAGCAGCAACACAAGCTCAGGCATATTTGTCGGGGGCTGATATCGTTGCGATGGCCCACGAGGCCGCCGGCGGACAGCTCTTTGTTCGTCCGGGATCATTGTTTCTTGAGGGATACAACATCATCCGTACGCCTGACGGCGGAGAAATCGTGTGGGATCGCTACGCGATGTGGCGCGTTTTTAGCGAAGCTAAGGATGATGCGCATCAGGCTAGCGGGAAGGTGCGTATCGAGGCGTGGACGGAGGGAGAGCTTTCTCTGCTTCTGGCCTTCGACGGCCGGACGACGTCGAACCAAGATGGTCCTATGACGGATCAATCCGCCAATACGATGTGGAGCAACAGTTTTGGCTACGGCGCGATACGGAATGCTCTCGACGAGGGCTGGACGCAAGTGCGCAAGACGGACCGGATGATTGATGGTCAACTTGCATACATGGTCGAGCTGACGGATCGTTCGAGAAGCAAGACCCTTTTCGGCATCCGTCAATCGGATGCAGCGATTGTCTATGTTGGGTTCCAGACGCCTCGCGGCTGGCATGAGCGCCGATACAGTGAATTCTTTGAAAAGCCAGGGCTTTCTTGGCGCCAGGCAGGCCGTGTTCGACTGTTTTATGACGGCGTAAAGTCGAACGAAGCGGTGTGGACGGACTTTCGGATTGGTCGTTCGGTTGACGAGTCAATCTTCCGTGTAGAGACTCCTCCCAAGGAGCCAACGTTTTGACAGAGGTTTTTGATCCGCTCATTTCTGCCGATGAGTTTCTTGCTCTGAGTGCTGATGATGTTGCCGTCATTGATGCTACGTGGTTTCTCGGTGAGAGACGTGGACGGGATGCCTACAACGAAGCACATATTCCCGGTGCCCATTTTTTTGACCTCGATGCGGTCGTGGATACCTCGTCGGACCTGCCGCATATGCTTCCGTCTGCGGAGGTCTTCGCTGAAGCCACTTCACCCATGCTCGACGGGAAGTCCCAGATCGTCGTTTATGATGCTTCACCGCTCCGATCAGCGGCGCGGGTTTGGTGGACCTTTCGCGTGATGGGATTTGATAATGTCCGAGTACTGAACGGAGGGCTGGACGCTTATGTCAGGGCTGGCGGCGAGGTCAGCAAGGCCGCTCCCTCGACTAGCGATGTTCGTAAGCTCGTGAACGCAGAGCTGGTTGATCACTTTGTTGTCAATTTCAACCAAGTTTCTCAGGCCTTTGGCGATGAGGATACTCTGATCATCGACGCCCGCTCGGCGGGACGGTTTGAGGGCAGAGAGCCTGAGCCGAGGCCTGGTTTGCCGTCGGGGTCGATGCCCGGGTCCGTGAATGTTCCGTTTGCGGAACTCTATGATGGCGATGGGCTGATGTTGTCGCGGGAGGCACTTGCAAAGCGGTTTGAAGGGTTGCCTCTCGATCGCAGAACGCCCGTTATTGCGTCTTGCGGTTCGGGCGTGACGGCATGCTGTGTGCTGTTGGCTCTGACGCGGTTAGGATATGACCAATTGTCCGTGTACGACGGTGCCTGGGCGGAGTGGGGCAGTCGTTCGGACCGGATCGAAAACCGGTCTCAAGTCTAGGGCGCAGAAACTAGGTCTGCGCGAACTCTTCCGCTACGTCTTCGCTGGAATCTTCACTTGGGCGGGTGAGCGCTTCTCGATCTTGCTGAAGGATGCGCAGGCACCGGGCGATGAACTCTTGTGTCCATGCGCCGCGTTCTTCAGCCTCTTCCTTCGACGGCGAAAAAGCCTCGATACTTTCGCGGGTTACGCTACCGTCGCGTTCGAGCAGGCGCTCGACCGTGTCCAGACGTTCACGGACGACAGCGACCTCTTGCATGAGGGCGAGGGTGATGTTCATCACCCGCTCCGTATCAGGATTTGTGAAAAACCAGGGGCGTTTGCCCTTCGCCTTAGCACCCGCGAGGCTATAGGGATCGAGAGAGTCGGCCATGGCCTACGCAGCCTTCCGTGCACCGACGACATGCCAGGCAGCTTTTCGTCCGTAGTCTTCTTGCTCGGTATCCTTCGCCGCTTCAGGGAAGAGTTCGGCATCGACGACAGCGGCGACGCCTCCGTGGATGAGCGACTCTCGGCTGAAGCCTGCATTCTCCATCCATGCGTCGAGGTCGATTTCGTGCATCTTCGTCCAAAACGGCTCGTTGTTGTAAAAGGCATCCCAGTCGCGCATCGCTTGTTCGAACAGCGGCATCTCATCGGTATACTGAGGTTGTTCGACGTGCAGAACAATGCCGCCTGGTTTGAGCAGGCGATGCGTCTCGCGGAAGATCATCGGCATCGTTTTGTAACTGGTCTCATGCAGGAACATCGTCGATTGGACCCAGTCGAAGCTTTCGTCTGCAACCTGATCGAGTTTTGAGACATTACCTTGAATAAACTTGACATTCTCAATGCCCATGGTCTTCGCGCGGGCCAATCCGTAGCGCAGCATTGGGGCACCCGCGTCAACGCCGATCACTTCGGCATCGGGGAACATCTCGGCGATCGGAAGGACATTGTGCCCAAGGCCGCAGCCGATATCGAGGATACGCTTTGGCTGAAAGTCGGGAAGGTTGCGCGCAACCCATTGCGCTACAGCAACGCCGCCGCCATCATTGTACCGGCCCAGCATGCCGCCCGTTGTCGCGAAAATCCCCGCGTCATAGTTTGCAGCGCCAGTCACATCGCCGGGGACAAGCTCCGTGTAGTAACTACCAGGCATGCAGTGATGATCGATCGCCGTGGTGGAGCGTGGCTGCTCGAAATCGGGATCGAGGACGAGGCGCTCGTCACCCTCCGTCAGCTCACGGACCTTCTCATTCAGCTCATCGGCCTGCCGAAGCGTCACCCAACGCCCCGCCTGCTGGCGTGTTTCCATCGTCGCGCGGCGAAGGGCGGACCACCACTGGAACATCGGATCTTTGGTCAGGTCTTTGCGAACCTCATGCCTGTTCGTGTACGGAGAGCCTTGCTTCTCGCGCACAGGCTTCACGCGTCCCTCAAAGGCCTCTCCAACGCCAGGCATCACTTTCGTCGCCAGGTGCCGATTCATGTGCGCGAGGAAGTTGAACCGCGCCACCTCGTCATGGGACGTCTCGGGATAGACACCATGGCGGCCAACCACGCGGTAATCGGGCGGTCCATCGTAAGGGCGCTTGTCCTGGGTCATCTTTTTGGCTCCGCTGCGGCGAGGGCTGTTCATAGGCTGCAAAAGATATATCATTTGCGCCGAGTCACCTCAATCAACATAAGACAGCGAGGAAACACCATGGCCACAAAAATCGTCGCACTGTTCAATCTAAAGCCCGGCACCAGTGTCGCTGATTACGAAGCCTGGGCGAAAGAGACCGATCTTCCGACGGTTAACGGACTGAAATCGGTGGATGATTTCGAGGTCTTCCGGATCACTGGCATGCTCGGCTCTGATGCGAAGCCGCCTTACGCCTATGTCGAGATCATCGACGTGAATGACATGGGCGTGTTCGGCGATGAGGTTGGTACCGAGGTGATGCAAAAGGTCGCCGCGGCGTTCCAGGGCATGGTGGATGACCTGGTGTTTCTCATGACCGACAAGCTGGGTTGAGGAGGCGGGACATGGGCGCGCTTTCAGGAAAGACGGCGGTCATCACGGGGTCGGGAAGGCGCAAGGGGTTGGGCGAAGCCATCGCGATGCGCCTGGCGAAGGACGGTGCCAACATCGTGATCTCCGATCTCGGCACATCCCGCGATGATGCAACGGGTGCGGAGCATATTGGCTCGACCGATGAGATGGAAGCAATTGCCGCCGACGTGCGGGCGCTTGGTGTTGAGGCGTCGACGAAGACTTGTGACGTTCGCGCACTCGCGGATGTCCAGGCGCTTGCTCAGCATACGGCGGAACAGCATGGGTCGCTCGACATCTGGGTGAACAATGCCGGGATTGGCTACATCATGAAGCCTTTGCTTGATGTGGAGGAGGCCGACTGGCGCGCGGTGATTGATGTGAACCTGACCGGCGCGTTCTTCGGAATTCGTGCAGCAGCGGAGCAAATGGTGAGCCAGGGCAAAGGTGGACGCATCGTGAACATCGCCAGCCAGGCGGCGAAGTCTGGCTTCCCGCACGCTCAGGCGTATACGAGTTCCAAGCATGGCCTTGTGGGCCTGGTTCGGTCCGCGGCGGTGGAGCTTGGTGGTCATGGCATCACCGTCAATAATGTCTGTCCGAACCATGTCACGACGGGTTTGGGGGCTTGGCAGAATGAGTACTTCTCAAAAGTCGTTGGTGCTGATTCGGTCGAGGATTATCTCAAGGCAATGGCTGCGCGGATCCCGATGGGGCGTCCTGGATTGCCCGAGGACACGGCCAATGCTGTGGCGTGGCTGTGTACGGATGAAGCGCAGTACATCACAGCTGAGAGCATGAACGTTTCGGGTGGTGAGGAGCCGCATTGATGCTCGCTGCGCTATTCGCTTCGTTGGGCTTGGCTCTCGCTACCGTCAATGGTCCGCAGGCTGACGAGGATGTTCAAAAGGCTCTCGATCAGGTGGCTGCTGACTGGCGCGCCGCTTATCAGGCGGGCGATTTCGACGCGATGTCAGACCTTTATGAGCCTGACACATGGCTCATGACTCGCGACCGGCCAGCGCGGAAGACTCGTGATGCGGTCTTGGGCTACTTCGAAGCGTCCAGAGCCGCAGGGGCGAAGGCGCGGATTGTGTTTGAGCAAGAGAGCCTCGTCGTCGATCATCCGTATGCGTTCAAGACGGCCCATTGGTGGCTTGAGGTTCCGGGTGCCAACGGCGACATGATCAAGGACCGTGGACGCTCGTTTGTGATCTTCAAGCAAGGCGACGACGGGCAGTGGCGCATCTGGCGCGACATGGACAATCACTCCCCTGATGTTCCGCCGCGCGATCTTTCCGCGACCGATACGCCGTAATCTGAATGCTGACGATCGACTTCTCAAAAGGGAGAAGAGCATGACTAGACCCGCTGATCCTGCCCCCGAGGGCTTCACCTGGCCGGGCGGAAAGCGGCTCGCCTTCTCTCTTGTCGTGAACGTGGAGGAGGGCGCGGAGAACCGCGTCGATGAGGGCGACAAGCGGCCTGAACCTGTGGACGAACTTGGCGTGACGATGAAGGCGCCCATCCGGATGCACGGGAACGAGACGAATTATCAGTACGGGATCAATCGCGGTGCCCCGCGCGTTCTGAAGCTGCTCGATGAGGCGGGAATTCGGGCAACGTGGACGGTATGTGGACAGGCCCTTCAAAAAGCGCCGTGGCTAGCGGAGGCGATCATGGCTCGCGGTGATGAGCCTTGCAATCACGGCCACAAGTGGGCGTTTTCGGCCTTCATGAAAGAAGACGAAGAACGTGCGTTCATTCAGCAGGGTACGGATAGTATCGAGGAAACCTGCGGCCGCAAGCCCGTCGGTTGGCTGTCACGCTATCTGCACACGGACATCACGCGCCGTTTGGTCAAAGAGGCTGGCTACCTCTACCATATGGATGACTATTCCGACGATTTTCCCTATTGGGATCAGGTGGATATGGGCGAGGAGCGTAAGGAGCCCATGATCATTTTGCCTTACGCGATCGACTCCAACGACATGAAATTCTGGCTTTCGCCGAGCTTCACTCCGGATATGTGGGCCGACTACGCGAAGCGGACGTTCGACTGGCTGTATCAAGAAGCTCAAACCGAGGGTGCACGGATGATGAGCCTTGGCCTCCACCTCCGCATCATTGGCCGGCCAGGTCGGATCGCAGCACTTCAGGATGTCTTGAAATATGTTCAGTCCCATGACGATGTCTGGTTCGCGAGCCGCGAAGAAATCGCACACCACTTTGCGGAGAATATGTCGCCATGATCGCAGCACTGTTGTCTTTGATGCTCGCTCCGCCCGGAGCCATCGAATTTGCCGAACAGGCAGCAGGCTTATCGACCAGCGCGGGTCAATCCCAGAACGAAGGCTATGACTTCGTCGCCAGCGAGATGTGGCAAGTGATGCCGGAGGCCGACGACGGCGTCTGGCTCTACCAGCAAAACTGGATTCTTGGTCCGCGTGCTGATCGATCGGCTGCGCGGGAGGTGAGAGATCGCCACGATCAGCTGCCTTACTTCCAAGTCGCTATTCATCTTCGCGATTTCGGTGATGGCGAAGTCCATACCACCACTTATCGCATTAAAGGTGAGGCTCGCGCCGTCGCGCGCTTGTTCGCAGCGAATGGGGGTGCCTTCGACGAAGAATGGCTCGGCGAGGTCGCGTGCATGGGCAAACTGAACGCTGTTGGCGCTGGCCATTGGTCGGGTCATGCGTCGTGCCCCAACGGCTACAAAGGCGGCGTACGCGTTGAGAGTGTGAGCGTCAGATCACTGAATTCCCATGTGAATTGGGATCGAGGTTTCAATCTCGAAGGCGAGCATATCTGGGGCCCCGCCGACGGCGGCTACGTGTTTACCCCGTGGGAGGACAAGTGATGATCCGTACAATGATGACGGGGCTACTATCCCTTGGTTTGGTGGCCTGTTCGACTGTTGGAGGTGTGGGCAATAATCCGGAATTGGAGGAACAAGCCAATCCGTTGGACCTTCGCCGTACAACACTCATCGTTAGAGACATGGAAGCCTCTCTCGCGCTCTATCGCGATGCGTTGGGTATGACAGTCGCCTATGATCAGGAACTGACGTCGCCCGGTCTTTCAACCCGTCATGGTGCAGACGGAAAGAACCGTTCCCGTCTCGTGCTGCTTGAGGCGAACGATGATTTCATCGGTATGCTGGGTTTGTGGCAGTTCCTCGATCAGACGGAGAAGGACCTCGCCGAACCGGATCCGGCAGATTTCACTCCAGGCGAGATCGTCCTCCTGTTCAACTCCAAGACGCTGGACACGACCTTTCCTGCAGCTGCGGCGGCTCCCGGCGTTAAGGTGATTGGAGAGCCAAAGGAGCGTCGCTATCCCTCACCGGCCGGCGAGATCGTCGTGATGGTTTCTATGCTGACGGATAACGATGGCCATACGCTGGAACTGAACCAAGTTGTTTCGGATCCACGTCAGTAGCGTCGAGCAATGCTCTCAAGTGGCGGTCGCTCGAGCGGCCGCTGGTTTCACTGGAACACGACAGTGTTCAACCTTGCGAGGCTGATTTGCCGCGCGGGTTAACCCTGCGCAGCGTTTGACCTTTGCCCTGTCCTCGTGATATTTGTCCGGACAAATTTCTGGCATGTGCGCGCGTGAGAGGTAATCCCATGGTTCAGCAGTGGAAAGATGTCGGGCCGAACCGGTTCCGCGAAACGTTTGGCCGCTATTTCGAAGACTTTCGCGAGGGCGATGTGTACGAGCATCGGCCAGGCAAAACCGTGACCGAGTACGACAACCACATGTTCACGCTGATGACGATGAACACGCATCCGATGCATTTCGATGCAGAGTTTGCCGGCGCGAGTGAATTTAAGCAGAACCTCGTCGTTTCTCCGTACACCCTTGCAATTCTGATCGGTATGTCCGTCACAGACGTCAGTCAGAAAGCCATCGCCAACTTGGGCATGGATGAGGTGAAGTTCACCGCGCCTGTCTTCGCGGGGGATACGATCTACGGCGAAAGTGAAGTGATCAAGAAGCGCGAGTCAAAGTCGCGCCCTGGACAGGGCATCGTCACGGTGCTGACGACTGGCAAGAACCAGCGCGGTGAGACCGTCTGCACCTTTTACCGAAACCTGCTTATCCCCTCACGCGGCAACGCGGTTGAGGATAAGGTCGAGAGTTACTGAGGATCTTCAAATATGGCGTACACTGCAGAACCAGACGGCACCGAAGACATCATGCTCGAAGCCATTGAGAAATGGCTGGAGCAAAAGGTCCGTCCTGTTGCGATGGAGCTGGAGCACGGTGATATCTATCCAGACGACCTTGTCGAGGATATGAAGGAACTCGGATTGTTTGGTGCACTGATCGATCCTGAATATGGGGGCCTCGGATTATCGGCGACGACCTATGCGCGGATTGTGACGACCATCTCCGAGGAATGGATGAGCCTTACAGGGATTTTCAACTCCCACCTCATGATGGCGCAGATTGTTCAACGTTTCGGTACGGACGAACAGAAGCAGTACTGGCTACCAAAATTTGCAACGGGCGAGATCCGCGGCGGTTTGGCCCTGACCGAACCAAATGCAGGGACTGATCTTCAGGCCATCACGACGAAAGCCACCCGCGACGGCGATGAGTACATTGTCGAGGGCGCTAAGACTTGGATATCCAATGCGATTCAGGGCCATTGCGTCGCATTGTTGGTGAAAACTGATCTGTCGGCTGAGCCTCGCTACAAAGGCATGTCGATCCTCATCACACAGACGAAAGATCCGACAACGGGTGTTGATCTTCCGGGAGTGCGCAATGGGAACAAGCTCGAAAAGCTTGGCTACAAAGGCATCGACTCCGGCGAGCTGATCTACGACAACTATGCCTGTGATGCGAACCTGTCGCTGATTGGTGGTGAGGAAGGCAAGGGCTTTTTCATGGCCACCGGCGGGCTGGAGATCGGCCGGATCAATATCGCTGCACGGTCCGTAGGTATTGCGCGCCGCGCGCTTCGGGAAAGCGTTGCATACGCACAAACACGCAAGACCATGGGTAAGCCGATTTGCGAGCACCAGGCGATCCAGCTGAAATTGGGTCATATGGCCTCGCGCACTCGGGCGGCAGAGTTGCTGGTCGAAGACGCAGCGCGCGCGTATGACACTGGTGAACGGATCGATATGGAGGCAGGTATGGCCAAGTACTACGCCTCGGAAACCGCGGTTGAGGTTGCCACTGAGGCCATGCGGATTCACGGTGGGTACGGATATTCGAAGGAGTATCCGATTGAGCGTCTCTACCGTGATGCCCCACTGATGTGCATCGGCGAAGGCACCAACGAGATGCAGCGGATCATCATCGCGAAGCAGCTCGTCAAGCGGAATCCTGTTTGATGGTGCGCCTTCTCGAAGGCATCCGTATACTGTCGGTTGAGCAATATGGCGCCGGTCCCTACGGTACGATGCTTCTCGCTGATCTGGGTGCGGAGGTTATCAAGATCGAGGACCCTTCCCGTGGTGGTGATGTTTCCCGATCGGTCGGCCCCTATTTCTTGGGAGAAGGCGATAGTGAATTTTTCCAAACCTTTTCATTGGGTAAGAAGTCAGTCGCGCTTGATCTCAAATCGGATGAGGGGCGCAATTCCTTCCACCGGCTGGTGGCTTCGGCGGACGCAGTTTCCAACAATCTGCGAGGCGATCAGCCGGCCAAGTTGGGTCTCGACTTCGCATCACTCTCCGCTGTGAATCCCAAGATTGTCTGTGCGCATCTCTCGGCCTACGGACGAAAAAGCGAGCGTGCCACCTGGCCCGGTTATGACTATCTGATGCAGGCCGAAGCAGGCTTTATGTCCGTTACCGGAGAGCCCGATGGACCACCGGTTCGGTTCGGTTTGTCGATGGTTGATTTCCATACGGGAAGCCAAATGGCAACTGCACTGTTGGCAGGTATCATTCGTGCACAGAGGGGCGGAGAGGGTTGCGATGTTGATGTGTGCTTGTTCGACACTGCGCTGCATCAATTGTCGTATCCCGGAACGTGGTACTTGAACCAAAAGCATGTCACGACCCGCTTGCCCCGCGGTGCGCATCCATCGATTGCACCGAGCCAGCTCGTAAGGACTGGCGACGGTTGGGGCCTGCTCATGTGTCAAACACCGAAGTTTTGGAGCTTGTGGTGTGAGCTTACCGGTGCCGAGCACCTGTTAGAGGACGTGAGGTTCAATTCAGTCCCGAACCGTCGCGAAAACCTCGAAGCACTAACGGCCGAGGTTGACGCAGTCATGACTCAACAGTCTACGGAGGAATGGTTGAACCAATTGGGCGGAAAAGTGCCGTTTGCGCCTGTGCTCAACGTCGCCGAGGCTCTCGACAGTCCGTATGTTGGTCACGTGGAAATGACGGCTACTGTTGAGCATCCAGATACGGACGAACCTGTTCGGGTCTTGGCTTCACCGTTCCGCATCAATGGCGAGCGTCCCGAGCAAAGTCGAGCGCCTAAGCTTGGTGAGCACACGGACGAGATTTTCAAATGAAGCTGAAGGGCCTGAAAGTCATTGATTTATCGGCCTTCTTACCTGGTCCTCATATGACGATGATGATGGCGGATCATGGGGCTGACGTCATCATGATCGAGCCAGCGAACGGCATCGGTGAACCCGTACGAGAGATTGGCGAGAAGACGAGCGACGGCGTCTCGGTGTGGTTTCGAAACGTGGCACGTGGAAAGCGTAGCTTGAAGCTGAACCTCAAAGACCCTGATGGACAGGCTCTACTCCATGCACTCGTTCAGCAAGCTGATGTTTTTGTTGAGGCGTTCAGGCCTGGTGTGGTTGCGCGTCTGGGTGCTGACTATTCAACCTTGTCAGCGCTCAATCCTGGGCTGGTTTATTGTTCGATTTCTGCCTTTGGGCAAGAGAGTGGTCTGAAACACAAGCCTGCCCATGACATCACTGTCCAAGCACATGCCGGTCTAGTCGACCTTAACCGCGGACTGGACGACGGAAAGCCGGCAATGCCGAATATTCCGTTTGCTGATGCATCTGCCTCTTTGATGGGGCTCTCATCGATTCTGATGGCTCTCTATAGACGGAACGAGACGGGTGTCGGCGACTATATCGATCTTGCGATGTATGATGCTGCTATCGCATGGACGCCGAACGTTTTGGGTCCGACGTTTGCTGATGATCGTGCCCCTGCGCCGAAGGAGATGAGAAGCTTCGGCGGAGCCGCGATGTATAATATCTATGAGACATCCGACGCACAGTTTGTGATTCTGGGCGGGTCAGAGGTGAAATTCGCGCACAACCTTTTGAGTGCTTTAGGCCGTGAAGATTTGTTGACCTACGCAAAGATGCCTCCTGGCCCCGATCAAGCTCCGTTGCGAGACTGTTTTTCTTCGACGTTCGCCGCTCACCCGTTAACCTATTGGCAAACCTTTCTCAATGACGTTGACTGTTGTTGGAGCTGGGCGAGGACTCTTAAAGAGGCGTTTGACGATCCGTACACTGCGGAACGGAAAATGCTTCTTCGCGATAAGGCCGGGAATAGGCATGTCGGCGTACCGATGAAATTCGCTAAAGAGCCAGCGCAACCGTCGCTCGAAACGCCCGAATTTGGTCAGCATAGCGAGCAAATTGCTCAAGAGGCGGGACTTGAGCCGGAGCGAGTGGCGGCTATGAAAGCGCGCGGGGTGATCTGATGCCTGTCTATTCACCGACCCTCTTTCCCGCTACGCGAGCCCATGAAGGGCGTTGGGAGGGGACGTATACACACATCAACGACAGTGCTGAAATCGAAGATCAGCATTCTTCTGTGGTGCATTGTCTGTTCCCTGATGATGGCGGTGAGGTTTTCTATCGTCAGGAGATTATTTTCACCTGGCCGGACGGTCGGAAGCGGCATGACGTGTTTGAGGGTGTTCCTCGCGGTGATGCACTATGGTATCGGACGCCGACCTTCGAGGGAAAAAGTTGGGAGACGGATGATGGTATTATTCTCCTCAGTCTCAACAGGCTTGATGAACCCGGGGCAAGATTCTTTGAGATGATTGTGATGGGCGAAAGTGGTGAGCACCGTGCGAGGACATGGCACTGGTTTCGCAATGGCCGGCTCTACCGAAGAACACTTTGCGATGAGCGCCGCGTCGCATAGCTTACCGGCGGTCGAGGCGCATTTCGTAGGCAAATCGATCCGCCGGGTGCAGACTTTCTGATAACAGAATGATCCTTCCGCCTTCGTCACGGTAACGGCGTATCGTTCTTAGGGCAGCTGTGTTCTCTTTCGCTTTCAGTACATCCGCTTGCTGATCATCAAGCAGGCAAGCTTCGATGCGTTGGGTCACGCGAGAAACTTCGACACCGTATTGCTTCGCAAGCCACTCAGTAACTGGCCCATCCAGTTGGTTTAACTGTTCTGAGTCAATCGGATAGTTGGACGAAATCACGATTTGCGTCATGGCTTGCGGTGGTTGGTCACCAACTGACCGAAGGCCGATGAAGCACACATAGTCGCCGGTGAGGCCGAGCCGGTCGAGCGTTTCATCTGACGCTGCATGCTGTTCTGTGATCGTTAGGCTTGCATCGCGCGCATACTGAAGGAGTGAGTCAAAATCGCCGATAGACTGGGCGAAAGATGGCGTTTGGCGTTCCGCGACAACGGTGCCAGCACCACGCCGGCGTTCGATGAGCCCGTCTTCGGTCAGTATACGAAGAGCTTCGCGAGCTGTGTGGCGGGATACGCTGTGTTTCTCGCAAATCTCCATCTCGGTAAGAAGAGGGGTCCCCGGCGAAAGGTTCTGGGACTGAATATCCT